>NZ_JBEXWB010000008.1:0-57105 GCF_040629645.1 Streptomyces sp. NPDC005899
CTCGGCGGTGACAACCAGTTCCGGTTGGTAGAAGCAGTGCGCGTCCCGGAGGTCGTACTGTCCGACCTCCAGGTCGTTGACGACCGTGGCCGTCATCCCCTGTCCGGGCCCGTAGCGGTGGCCGGCCGCCGCAGGCCCTCCAGGGGCGAGCGGGGGCGGGGCGTCGGGATGCCGGGGAACTCGAGGAAGTAGAGGATCGAGATCGACGCCGAGAAGAGCCCCGCCGCGATGTACGAACCGAGCGCCGCCTGGTGGAAGGAGAACCAGTCCAGCCCGGAGCCGAGGAGGTTGCCGACGAGCGCGGCGACCAGGAGGACGACAGCGGCGGCGGGGATGGCGAGGAAGTTCGTGCGCACGGACAGCCGGCGCAGGGCGTCGTGGTGGTCGGGCAGCGGGCGCACCGCGGCGCCCTCGGGGGGCGGGCCGGGCAGCAGCGCGGGGGCCGCGCTCTCCTTGGCCACGGTCCACAGGCGTTCGGCGGAGCCGGCCACGAAGACGGTGACGAGGACCATCAAGAGTGCCTTGTCGGGGACCCAGTCGATCCACAGCGGCGCGATGACGAGCAGAGCGAGCCGCAGCCCGTCCGCCCCGATCATCAGCCAGCGCCGGTCCACGGGGCCGCCCGGCGACGTGAGCGCCGTCAGCGGACCGAGGAGTACGGCTCCGAAGAGCACGGTGGAAAGGATGCGGGCGCCGAACACGGCGGCGACGGCGAAGGCCGCCCCGCGGTATCCGGCTCCGAAGGAGCCCTCCAGGACCGCCGCCTGCAGCGACAACAGCACAAGCACGAGAAGGGCGAGTGCATCGCCGATACTGCCGACGAGCTGGGCGCTCCACAACCGCTTGAGCGGAGGGACACGCAACAGGGCTCGTACGGCGCGCTCGCGTGAGTCTGCGGCAAGTGTGTCGGAGGTGGGGCTCACGACCAATGGCTGCTCGGCTCGCGTCATCCGCCCAGCCTATCGGCAGCCGTACGGTGACCGGGGGGCGCGTCCGAACAAACGGCCGCCGAGCTTGCCGGGGCGGGGCCGGCGGCGCCCGCCCACGGCACCTGAGGCGTCCGGAAGGGACCGGGGCGTCCGCCGAAGGAACCGGCGGCGACCGGAAGGGACCGGGGCGTCCGGAAGGGACCGGGGCATCCGCCGAAGGAACCGGTGTCGCCCGAAGGGACCGGCGGCGCCCGCCGGACCGGTCCCACGGGTCGGACGCGCGGGCCGGGCACGGGCCGTTCCACCGTTCCGTGTCGCTCTCCGCGTCGCTCTTCTGGGCAGCGGAACCGCCCTGGGCAGGGCTCTCGACGCACGGGCCGACCTCGCCGCACCCCCGCAGGCCAGCCACCCAGGCCGGTGCCCGCAAGCCGGTCAGCCCCGGACCCCGCGTCTGCGAGCACCCCCGCGAGTACCTCACGGGCCGGCCAGGCGGCCACGGTCAGGTGGCTTCGGCCGGACGGGTCCGGTCAGGCGGCTCCGGTCAGGCGGCTTCGATCAGGCGGCCTCGGTCAGTCCTCCGCCGGGGACGCCGAGGCCGTCTTCTTCGCCGCCGCCTTCTTGGCCACCGTCTTCGTCGCCGTGGCCGTGGTCTTCTTGGCCGCCGTCGTCTTCTTGGCCGCCGCCTTCTTCGTGGTCGCCTTCTTCGCCGTGGTGGCCTTCTTGGCGGGTGCCTTCTTCGCCGTCTTCTTCTTCGCCGGCCCCTTGGCCCGCTTCTCGGCGAGCAGCTCGTACCCGCGCTCCGGCGTGATGTCCTCGACGCTGTCGTCGGTGCGCAGCGTCGCGTTCGTCTCGCCGTCGGTGACGTACGCACCGAAGCGCCCGTCCTTGACGACGACCGGAGCACCGCTCACGGGGTCCGTTCCCAGCTCCTTCAGCGGCGGCTTGGCGGCCGCACGCCCGCGCTGCTTCGGCTGGGCGTAGATCGCGAGGGCCTCTTCGAGCGTGATGTCGAAGAGCTGGTCCTCCGACGTCAGCGAACGCGAGTCGGTGCCCTTCTTGAGGTACGGACCGTAGCGGCCGTTCTGAGCGGTGATCTCGACGCCGTCGGCGTCCTCACCGACGACCCGCGGCAGGGACATCAGTTTCAGCGCGTCGGCCAGCGTCACCGTGTCCAGCGACATGGACTTGAACAGCGAGGCAGTACGCGGCTTCACCGCGTTCTTGCCGGTCTTGGGAGTGCCCTCGGGCAGCACCTCGGTGACGTACGGGCCGTAGCGCCCGTCCTTCGCGATGATCTGGTGGCCGGAGACCGGGTCGGTACCGAGCTCGAAGTCACCGCTCGGCTTGGCCAGCAGCTCCTCCGCGTACTCCACCGACAGCTCGTCGGGTGCCAGGTCCTCCGGCACGTCCGCGCGCTGGTGCCCTTCGGAGTCCTTCTCGCCGCGCTCGATGTAGGGGCCGTACCTGCCGACGCGGAGCTTGATGTCGTTGCCGACGGGGAACGAGGAGATCTCCCGGGCGTCGATGGCGCCCAGGTCGGTCACGAGCTCCTTGAGGCCGCCCAGGTGGTCCCCGTCGCCGTTGCCCGCGTCGGAGGCCGCACCGGCACCGGCCGTGTCGTCGCCGGCACCGAAGTAGAAGCGCCGCAGCCACGGCACGGACTGGGCCTCGCCCCGCGCGATGCGGTCGAGGTCGTCCTCCATCCGCGCGGTGAAGTCGTAGTCGACGAGCCGGCCGAAGTGCTTCTCCAGCAGGTTGACCACGGCGAACGACAGGAACGACGGAACGAGGGCCGTCCCCTTCTTGAACACGTAGCCGCGGTCGAGGATGGTGCCGATGATCGAGGCGTACGTCGAGGGGCGGCCGATCTCGCGCTCCTCCAGCTCCTTGACCAGCGAGGCCTCGGTGTAGCGGGCCGGCGGCTTGGTGGCGTGCCCGTCGACCGTGACCTCGTCGGCGGTCAGCGCGTCGCCCTCGGCGACCTGCGGCAGACGGCGCTCGCGGTCGTCCAGCTCGGCGTTCGGGTCGTCGGCGCCCTCGACGTAGGCCTTCATGAAGCCGTGGAAGGTGATCGTCTTGCCGGACGCGGAGAACTCGGCGTCCCGGCCGTCGCTCGCCCGGCCGCCGATCTTGACGGTGACGGAGTTGCCGACGGCGTCCTTCATCTGGGAGGCGACGGTCCGCTTCCAGATCAGCTCGTAGAGCCGGAACTGGTCGCCGGTGAGACCCGTCTCGGCAGGAGTGCGGAAGCGGTCGCCCGAAGGGCGGATCGCCTCGTGCGCCTCCTGGGCGTTCTTGACCTTCCCGGCGTACGTGCGGGGCTTGTCGGGCAGGTAGTTCGCCCCGTACAGCTGCGTGACCTGCGCCCGGGCCGCGGAGACGGCGGTGTCCGAGAGGGTCGTGGAGTCCGTACGCATGTAGGTGATGAAGCCGTTCTCGTACAGCTTCTGCGCCACCTGCATCGTGGCCTTGGCCCCGAAGCCCAGCTTCCGGCTCGCCTCCTGCTGGAGGGTCGTCGTGCGGAAGGGGGCGTACGGCGAGCGGCGGTACGGCTTCGACTCGACCGAGCGGACCGCGAACGCCGAGTCGGCGAGGGCGGCGGCCAGGGCCCGGGCGTTCGTCTCGTCCAGGTGCAGCGTCTGGCCGGAAGCGGACTTCAGCTGCCCGTCCGGGCCGAAGTCGCGGCCCTGGGCGATGCGGCGCCCGTCGACCGCGCTGAGGCGGGCGGTGAGCGTCGAGGGGTCCGAGGCGTCGCCGGTCCGCCCGGTGGCGAAGGTGCCCGTGAGGTCCCAGTACTCGGCGGAACGGAAGGCGATGCGCTCGCGCTCCCGCTCGACGACGAGACGGGTGGCGACGGACTGGACACGGCCCGCGGACAGCCGCGGCATGACCTTCTTCCACAGGACCGGCGAGACCTCGTAACCGTAGAGGCGGTCGAGGATGCGGCGGGTCTCCTGGGCGTCGACCATGCGCTGGTTGAGCTCACGCGGATTGGCGACGGCGGCCCGGATCGCGTCCTTGGTGATCTCGTGGAACACCATCCGGTGGACCGGGACCTTGGGCCTGAGGACTTCCTGCAGGTGCCACGCGATGGCTTCGCCCTCGCGGTCCTCATCGGTGGCGAGGAAAAGTTCGTCGGATTCGGCAAGAAGCTGCTTCAGCTTCCTGACCTGGGCCTTCTTGTCGGCATTGACGACGTAGATCGGCTGGAAGTCGTTTTCGACGTCCACGCCGAGGCGGCGTACCTCACCGGTGTACTCGTCCGGCACCTCGGCGGCGCCGTTCGGCAGGTCGCGGATGTGCCCGACGCTCGCCTCGACGACGTATCCGGGGCCGAGATAGCCCTTGATCGTCTTCGCCTTGGCAGGCGACTCGACGATGACGAGTCGGCGGCCTGCGGTCTCGCTGGTCGGGGACAACTTCGCTCTTCTCTCCGGTCGGCACTCGTGGGCATCCGGGCAGCGCTCTGGCGCTGCCTGCGGTGCTGTCGCTGCGGAGTGTGACGGTACAACCCGCCCCCGTGTCAAACGGCAAAAGCCCGCAACGGCCACTCGAACGGTAACCCGACTTCCGCCATTCCTGCCGCCCGGACTGCCCGGTCCGCACTTCGCACCCTTCCCGCCTGCGCGTTTCCGGGTGGTCCCGAGGCCTGTGCGGCGGGGCCGTTCCCCGGCCGGGATACGGCCCGGCCGGCGGCGCGGATCAAGCGCGGGTGAGGCACCACACGCCGAGAACGAGGAAGAGTGCGCCGAAGAACGTCGCCAGGGCGGTGGAGGCGACGGGGCTCACACCGTGCGCCACCGGCGCATGCTGAATGGTGCGCGCCCCTGTCCAGACGAGGAGGGCGGTACCGAAGAGGGCGAAGGCCGCTCCGGCGAAGACCGCTGTGACGCTCTCCATGCCCGTACTCCTCTCACCCGGTCCGCACGCTGTCGGCTGAGGGGAGACTGCCACCGTGCGGCAGCACGGGGACGAACCGCGGGTGAACACCGCGCAGCCGTCGCGGGAACGGCCCGGGTGGCCTCCACGCGCCGGGAGGGCGGTCCCTGCGGGCGCGAGCGGCACCGGCCGGGGAGCCGGGGCGGACACCACCCACACGGGAGACGCCGGACACGGACAACCGGTACAGACGCCACCCCGGGTCGGACGCCACCGGGAAGACGCCGGACGGCAAAAGCCTGGGCACCTCGCATACGTACGGGCGCATGGCACACCGCGGCACTGGTCACGCCCCATACGGGCGCGGCACGCCGCCTCCCAGGTCATGCCACGTTCTGGCTCGCGGTACACCTCGTCGCAGGTCACACCACGTTCGGGCACGCCGTACACCTCGTCGCGGGTCCGCGTGGACGAACACAGCGGCCGAGTGCCCCGCTCCGGCGCGCTGCCCGCCCGGTGGGGGCGGGCAGCGCGCCGGTCACCGGAGGGTCGTGCCGTCCCGCAACGGCTCCAGGAAGCCCTCCTCCACCAGCAGGCGGATCGCCTGCGGCGTGCGGTCGCGCAGCAGTACCGGGTCCTCGGCCATCAGCTGGGCGATGGCGTCCAGGATCCGGCCGGCCGGCAGCGACCCGTCGCACACCCCCGCGAAGCCCGCTCCGACCGCGTCGACCTTGGTCGCCCGGCGCATCCCGCGGTTCTGACGCAGCACCACGTGCTCGGGGTCCTCCGCCCCCGGCAGGCCGACCTGCTCCTGCACGACCTCCTCCGCGAGCGTGAAGTGTGCGGCCAGCAAGGCCGCGTCGTCGTGCGCGCGCAGGTAGTCCTGTCGTGCGAAGTGCTCCTCGACGGCCGGCCCCAAGGGCTGTTCCACGGCGTGCGGCCACTCCTCGGCCACGATGGACGGCTGCCCGGCTCCGGCCGCGGCGGACTTCCTGAGCGTGATCCAGCCGAATCCGACCGCCTTCGTGCCGCGGGCCTCGAACTCGTCCAGCCAGGCCTCGTACCGCTGGGCGTACACGGCGGGATCCGTGCGGTGGTCACCGCTGTCGCGCAGCCACAGCTCGGCGTACTGCGTGATGTCCTGCACCTCGCGCTGCACGATCCAGGCGTCGCAGCCGGACGGAACCCAGGCGCGGACCCGGTCCTGCCACTCCTCGCCCTGCACGTGCTGCCAGTTGGCGAGGAACTGCGCGTACCCGCCCTCGTTCAGCCGGTCCCCGGCCTGCTGCACCAGAATCCGGCACAGGTCGTCACCGCCCATCCCGCCGTCTCGGTACGTCAGCCGGGCACCCGGCGAGATGACGAAGGGCGGGTTGGAGACGATCAGGTCGTACGTGTCGGTGCCGACCGGCTCGAAGAGGGAACCCTCCCGCAGATCGGCCGGAGCGGCGTCCGACAGGGCGAGGGTGAGCCGGGTGAACTCCAGTGCACGCGGGTTGACGTCCGTGGCCGTGACGCGGGTCGCGTGCTGGGCGGCGTGGAGCGCCTGGATCCCCGAACCCGTACCGACGTCGAGGGCGGAGGCCACCGGCCGCCGCACGGTGATTCCGGCGAGCGTGGTGGACGCCCCGCCGACACCGAGGACGACCCCTTCCTCGTGCGAGCCGATGCCTCCGGCTCCGCCGACCGCGCACCCGAGGTCGGAGACGATGAACCAGTCCTGGCCCTCGGGCCCGCCGTACGGCCGGACATCGACGGTCGCGCTCACCAGGTCGCCGCCCTCGCGCCTCACCCAGCCGTCCTCCAGGCACTCCTCCAGGGGGAGCGCGGCTGCGGCCCGGGCCGCCGGGACCGGGCGCTGGAGCAGGAACAACCGCACCAGCGTGTCGAGCGGCGCGTCGCCTCGCGTGGCCCGTAGCGCGGGGACGGTCTCGCTGCGGGCGAGCGCGGCGTAGGCGGGCGCGCCGAGGCGCTCCAGGAGCCCGTCCGCGGTGAAGGCGGCGGCGATCAGGGCTTCGCGGAGCCGGGGGGTGCGGGCGGATGCGGGGAGGCTGGTCGTACTCACCCGCCCATTGTCACCGCTCCCGCCGACAACGGCAGCGGCCCGGCACCCACCAGGGGTGTCCGGGCCGCGGCACACGTCCTGCGGTTACGACTTCCCGGTCGCCGACGCCGACGGTGAAGCGGACTTCGACGGCGAGGCGGGCTTCGACGGCGCAGCCGACTTCGACGCCGCCGCCGGGGCGGAGGGGGCGGAGGCGGGCGGGGCGGACGGCTTCGGCTTCTGGCAGCCCTTCTGCTTCGCCATGGCCGAGCCGACCTCTCCGGACTGCAGCTTCTTCAGCGCCTGGTCGCCACTGGTGCTGATCTTGTTCAGCTCGTCCGCGACGCCCTTGAGGCCGTCGGCGAACTTCGCCTGGTCCCCGGTGTCGAGTGCGTCCACCTTCGTCTTGAGGTTCGCGTAGGCCACGGAGGAGGCGTTGAGCTCCTTCACGGCTTCTCGCTGCGTCGTCTCGCCGTCGTCCACGGGCGGCGGGCCCGCCGAGTCCACAGCCGCGCCCAGCGCCTTGTATGCCTGCGAGATCTGCTGGAAGGCTGCCGCGTCGGTCTTCTGAACATCGGCGGGCTTGCTGTTGTCAGCCGTCTGCTGCTGGATCGCGGCGTTGGCGTTCGCGATCTTCTGCAGTTGCGGCTGGACCTGGTCGCAGACCTTCTTCGCCCAGTCGTTCACCTTGTTGTCGCTGTCGTCGCTGCAGCCCGACAGCGTCAGTACGAGTACCGCACCGCCGGACAGTGCGGCTGCAAGCTTCTTGTTCACCGGATTGGGTCCCTTCCAAGGCTCTCGGCCCCGGAACTTACACGCCAAGTGGGCGACATTCAGGCGCCGAGAATCCGATGTGCGGGCTTTTGCAGCCATTTGCACCAAGGGAAATGAGGGAGATACCACTCGCCCCGTACTCAGACACCAGTGCGGATGCACCCGCGCCCGGCGACTCGGCCCGGTGACCGGCACCGCGGACGGGTAGTCAGCTGTTCCCGGCCGCAGCCTTCCTGATCACCGGTCACCGGCTCCCCGGCGGCTCCGGCTCCGCCGACGGGCCGTCGGGGCGCGGCTCAGGACCCGGCCGGAGGCCCCGCCGAGTCAGCGGGGCGACCGCCGCCCCCGCCCCGCTCCTCCTGGTCACCCACGGCGATCCCACGCCGCTTGGAGACGAGGACAGCGCCGATGACGACGGAGATGGCGAACACGGCCACCACGGCCCGCACTCCCGCGCTCGCGTCGTCGCCGTAACTGAACTGCACGACGGCAGGGGCGATGAGCAGCGCCACCAGGTTCATCACCTTGAGGAGCGGGTTGATCGCCGGTCCGGCCGTGTCCTTGAAGGGGTCACCGACCGTGTCACCGATGACCGTCGCGGCGTGCGCGTCACTGCCCTTGCCGCCGTGGTGACCGTCCTCCACGAGTTTCTTCGCGTTGTCCCACGCGCCACCGGAGTTGGCGAGGAAGACCGCCATCAGAGCACCCGTGGCGATCGCTCCGGCGAGGTACGAGCCGAGCGCGCCCACTCCCAGGGTGAAGCCCACGGCGATCGGCGCCAGGACCGCCAGAAGCCCCGGCGTCGCCAGCTCGCGCAGCGCGTCCTTGGTGCAGATGTCCACCACACGGCCGTATTCCGGCTTCTCCGTGAAGTCCATGATTCCGGGGTGCTCGCGGAACTGCCGCCGGACCTCGTGGACCACCGCCCCCGCCGAACGGGAGACGGCGTTGATGGCCAGCCCCGAGAACAGGAAGACGACCGCGGCCCCGAGGATCAGGCCCACCAGATTGTTGGGCTGGGAGATGTCCAGGCTCAGCCCGAGGTCGCCGGCTCCGGCACCCACGTCCTCGACCGCCGTGGCGATGGCGTCCCGGTACGAGCCGAAGAGCGCCGCCGCCGCCAGGACGGCTGTGGCGATCGCGATGCCCTTGGTGATGGCCTTGGTCGTGTTGCCCACGGCGTCCAGGTCCGTCAGCACCTGTGCGCCCGCGCCCGTCACGTCACCCGACATCTCGGCGATGCCCTGGGCGTTGTCCGAGACCGGTCCGAAGGTGTCCATCGCGACGATGACCCCCACGGTGGTGAGAAGACCGGTCCCGGCCAGGGCCACCGCGAAGAGCGCCAGCGTGATCGATGTCCCGCCGAGCAGGAACGCCCCGTAGACGCCCAGGCCGATCAGCAGCGCCGTGTAGACGGCTGACTCGAGACCGATGGAGATGCCGGTGAGGATGACGGTCGCCGGACCGGTCAGTGACGACTTGCCGATGTCGCGGACAGGGCGCCTGCTCGTCTCGGTGAAGTAACCGGTGAGCTGCTGGATCAGCGCGGCCAGCACGATCCCGATGGCGACGGCCACCAGGGCGAAGACCCGGGGGTCGCCGCCGTGCGACGCGACGGCGCTGTCGTCGACCCCGTCCAGATCGGCGTAGGAGGACGGCAGGTAGACGTAGACCGCCACCGCCACCAGGGCGAGCGAGGTGACCGCCGAGACGAAGAAGCCCCGGTTGATGGCCGTCATCCCGCTCCGGTCCGCGCTCCTGGGTGCGACAGCGAGAATCCCGATCATCGCGGTGATCACACCGATGGCCGGAACGATCAGGGGAAACGCCAGGCCCGCGTCCCCGAAGGCGGCCTTGCCCAGGATGAGCGCGGCCACGAGCGTCACGGCGTACGACTCGAAGAGATCGGCCGCCATACCCGCGCAGTCGCCGACGTTGTCGCCCACGTTGTCGGCGATGGTCGCCGCATTGCGCGGGTCGTCCTCGGGGATGCCCTGTTCGACCTTGCCCACCAGGTCGGCACCCACGTCGGCGGCCTTGGTGAAGATGCCGCCCCCGACCCTCATGAACATGGCGATCAGCGCAGCTCCCAGGCCGAACCCCTCCAGCACCCTGGGCGCGTCGGCGGCGTAGACGAGGACGACCGAGCAGGCCCCCAGCAGCCCGAGACCCACCGTGATCATCCCGACCACGCCACCCGTGCGAAAGGCGATCTTCGTCGCCTTGTGGGAAACGGAGGCGAGATCCCTTTCCGGCTCCCCTTCCGAGGGCGTGGCCTCACGAGCGGCAGCGGCCACCCGCACGTTGCTGCGTACGGCGAGCCGCATACCGATGTATCCGGTGGCCGCCGAGAAAAGGGCGCCGACCAGGAAGAACAACGAGCGTCCCGCACGCTGCGACCAGTTGTCGGCCGGGAGCAGGAGAAGGAGGAAGAACACGACGACCGCGAAGATTCCGACGGTCCCCAGTTGTCGTGCCAGATAGGCATTGGCACCTTCCTGCACAGCCGAGGCGATCTCCTTCATGCGGTCGGTGCCCTCACCGGCCGCCAGGACCTGGCGTACCAGCAACCGGGCGACGACCAGCGCGGCCAAGGCGACGACCGCGATGACGACGACGATCACCCGGTCGTCATGGGTGAGGGTCGCGGCTGCGAGTGACGTGGAACTGCCGGAAGGCAGGGGGAGGCGCGTCGGTTCTGCCGTTGGGGCGTTGAAGAGCAGTGGAGTGTTGAAGGCCATTGGGGTGTTGAAGAACTCCGCCATACGTCCTCCTTGACGCTCAGCGCACAAGACGTGGACGGATTGTAGGGAGCACAGCCTGATCAGAACAGTGGATGGTCCATGAAATCGAGTTCCGTCCCCCAATGACAATTGATCGCTACCGCTTATGCACCCGAACGCAGTAATGGGGCAGACGCGTGGCGGGCGCGGAAATCCCGAAACGGAAAGTCGCACGGAAAAGCAGGGAATCGTTCCGGGCAAACAAAAAAGCCCTGCTCAGCAGGGCGCGCCACCGACCGCCCGTCCCACCTGGAGAGCGAGGAGGCGCAGGTCATGGCATGGGTGTCTTGGGGCCCCAGGTCATGGCACACCAGGTCACGGGGACACCGGATCGTGGCTCCCGGGGCGTGGCCCGCAGGTCCTGAGATCAGGTCCAGAAGTAGGTCGGGCAGGTCCTGAGACCAGGTCCAGAAGTAGGTCGGGCCACTCAGGGCAGCGCGACCGCCGGCATCGTCGGCCAGGTCATACGGATCACTTCGCCGTCGGCCCCCGAGCGCACGTCCATGTCGTCGACCAGGCCGCTGATGACCGCGAGACCCATGTCGTCCTCGCTGTCCGCTTCGGCATCGGGCTCGTCCGACCCGCCGCTCCCGGTGGCACCGAGCGAAGAGGCGCCACTCCCAGGGCCGGGGACGCTGTCGCCCACCTCGATGGAGAACGCTTTCTCCTCCTCGGTCAGCACAACGGTGACCGGAGCGGTGATGGCATGGCTGCGATGCAGTCCGACGGCGCGGCTGCACGCCTCACCCACGGCGAGTCTCACCTCGTCGAGCACCGCCTCGTCGACGCCGGCCCTGCGTGCCACGGCGGCAGCCACGAGGCGGGCCGTCCTGACGTGCTCGGGCTGAGCGCTGAAGCGGAGTTCAACGGTTGGCATGCCATCCCCCTCGAACTTACGGGTGTACGTCTCAGGGGAACCGGGCGTGGCGCCCGGTGCCCCTGCTCTCGATCGCCTCCGGAACCGACAGAGCCGACAGCCGGCCCGGATGGGTCGGCCGCCTACTCCGAGGCGGCACGTCTCCGGGCCGCCCACCGGCCTGCCTTCGCCGGCCGACCGCGGAGCGGCCGACCGCACGCCGACGGCTCAGTCGGTGGCCGCGACAGCCTCGTCGACCGTGGTGTGAATGGGGAACACCTTGGTGAGGCCAGTGATCCGGAAAATCTTGAGAATGCGCTCCTGGTTGCAGACCAGACGCAGCGAGCCCTCATGGGCCCGGACACGCTTCAAGCCACCCACCAGAACGCCGAGACCGGTGGAGTCGAGAAAATCGACACCTTCCATGTCGACAACCAGGTGGTAGCTGCCGTCATTCACCAGCTCGACCAACTGCTCGCGCAGCTTGGGCGCGGTATACACATCAATCTCGCCACCGACCTCGACGACCGTACGGTCGCCACCAGGGCCAGACACATTGCGAGTCGACAGGGACAGGTCCACGGATCCTCCAGCACCTTGCTATCGAGCGGTCGCCCCTCGGTCTCCCCGGCGGAGGCCAGGGGACGGATCGCCAGCCGCGATGGCATTCAATCACTTACCGGCAGCCATGCACGACGCCTTGGGGCCATTGTCCGTCACGCCAGTGACACACTCGATGCCGATGGCCAAGAATCACCGCCCCAGTCGACCACCCGAGAACGCGGGCCCGCGCCCCTCTCCGGAGGTGGTTCTCGACCGGCTCGCCGCAGGGGCGGGCCGGGCAGCGCGCATCACTCATACGGAGCACCTGCCCCCGCGTGCGGGTTCTCATGCCCTCTGGCCGGACCGCATCCGGCCCGAGGTGATCTCCGCAATCGGCCGGGCCGGAATCGACCATCCGTGGACCCACCAGGCGCTGGCGGCCGAGCACGCCCTGTCCGGCGAGTCGGTCGTCATCGCCACCGGGACGGCGTCCGGGAAGTCACTGGCTTACCTGGCCCCGGTGCTCAGCACCCTCCTCGACGGCTCGGAGGCCCCGAACGGCCGCGGCACGACGGCTCTGTACCTCGCCCCGACGAAGGCCTTGGCCGCGGACCAGAGGAGGGCGGTAAAGGCACTCGCGGCTCCCTTGGGCGCCGCTGTCCGGCCGGCCGTCTACGACGGGGACACGCCGGTGGAAGAACGCGAATGGGTGCGTCAGTACGCCAACTACGTCCTCACGAACCCCGACATGCTGCACCGGGGGATCCTCCCGTCCCACCCCCGGTGGGCCGCCTTCCTGCGCGCCCTGCGCTTCGTCGTCATCGATGAATGCCACACCTACCGAGGTGTCTTCGGGTCCCACGTAGCCCAGGTGCTCCGCCGTCTGCGGCGCCTGTGTGCCCGATACGGCTCCGATCCCGTCTTCCTCCTCGCCTCGGCCACCTCGGCGCGTCCGGCGGATGCCGCGTGCCGCCTCACCGGTCTGCCGGTCAAGGAGGTCGCCGACGACGCGTCTCCCCGTGGTGAGACGGTCTTCGCCCTCTGGGAACCGCCGCTGACAGACCTCCACGGCGAGAAGGGGGCTCCGGTCCGCCGTACCGCCACGGCCGAGACCGCCGACCTCCTGACCGACCTGACCGTCCAGGGCGTCCGCTCGGTGGCCTTCGTGCGCTCCCGTCGCGGTGCCGAGCTCATCTCCGTCATCGCCAAGGAACGCCTGGCCGAGGTGGACCGCTCCCTGCCCGCGCGCGTCGCCGCCTACCGGGGCGGTTACCTGCCCGAGGAGCGCCGCGCCCTGGAGAAGGCCCTGCACTCCGGCGAGCTGCTCGGCCTGGCCGCCACGACCGCCCTGGAGCTCGGCATCGACGTAGCCGGTCTTGATGCCGTCATCATCGCCGGCTACCCGGGCACCCGGGCGTCCCTGTGGCAGCAGGCGGGCCGCGCGGGACGCTCGGGCCGGGGCGCCCTGGCCATTCTGGTGGCCCGGGACGATCCGCTGGACACATTCCTCGTCCACCATCCCGAGGCGCTCTTCCAGCAGCCCGTGGAGTCGACCGTCCTTGACCCGGACAACCCGTACGTCCTGGCTCCCCACCTCTGTGCCGCTGCCGCCGAGCTCCCCCTCACTCCGGCCGACATCACGCTCTTCGGGCCCGCGGTACCCGAACTCCTGCCGCAGCTGGAGGCCGCCAAGCTGCTGCGCCGACGCGCGACGGGCTGGCACTGGACCCGCCGTGAACGGGCTGCCGACCTCACCGACATCCGCGGTGGCGGGGGCCGCCCGGTGCAGATCGTGGAGGAAGGGACCGGACGGCTACTGGGCACCGTCGACGAGTCGGCCGCCCACACCGCCGTGCACGAGGGCGCCGTACACCTCCACCAGGGCCGGACGTACCTGGTGCGGAAACTCGACCTGGGCGACTCGGTCGCCCTGGTGGAGGAGGCCGTGCCGCCGTACTCGACCAACGCACGCGACACCACCGCCATCAGCGTGCTGGAGACCGACACCGAGGTGCCTTGGGGTGAGGGCCGGCTCTGTTTCGGCTCCGTCGAGGTCACCAACCAGGTCGTCTCCTACCTGCGGCGCAGGCTCATCACCGGGGAGGTCCTGGGCGAGACGAAACTCGACCTGCCACCCCGCACCCTTCGCACGCGCGCGGTGTGGTGGACGGTGACCGAGGAACAGCTCGACGCCGCCCGGATCACCCCGGAGATTCTCGGTGGCGCCCTGCACGCGGCTGAGCACGCCGCCATCGGGATGCTGCCGCTCTTCGCCACGTGCGACCGCTGGGACATCGGCGGCGTCTCCGTACCTCTGCACCCGGACACCCTGTTGCCCACGGTGTTCGTCTACGACGGCCACCCCGGCGGTGCCGGTTTCGCCGAACGGGCCTTCGCCACGGCCCGCGGATGGCTCACGGCGACCCGCCAGGCCATCGCCTCGTGCGAGTGCGAGGCCGGCTGCCCGTCCTGCATCCAGTCCCCCAAGTGCGGCAACGGCAACGAGCCCTTGCACAAGCGAGGCGCGGTACGTCTCCTGGCCGAACTGCTACGAACCGCACCGCCGGACCAGTAGGCCGTCCGACAGCCGTGAACACCCAGGACTGGCGCCGCCCGGTGCGCGATCGTTCTCCACCGGCGGTCACTTCCCGGCGGGCTCCCGGGCGGGCTCCTCTCGGCCGAGCCATCGCCGAGGGGACGGGCGCGTGGCCGGTCCCGGGTCGTGCCATCGCCACGGGGCGGGCGCAGGGGCCGGTCCCGGGTCGTGCCATCGCCACGGGGCGGGCGCGGGGCCCACCCCCCCCGGGGGGTATGCGCCCCGGCCCGCGCGGGGACACCTTGCTGATGCTGACACCGGTGGCGGCGGGGAAGAACGGCAGAGTGCCCAGCACGTGCGCGGTCACCTTCCCGGCCGTCAACGGTCTCGCACCCACGCAGAGGCCCTTTCGACGGGTTCCCGGGCCGCGCACCCGCCTGCTCCCGGCCGGTCGCGTAGTCCCCAAGGAGCATCTGCCCCGAAGCCGTCACCTGGACCGCCGCCCGGCCGCCCCCGGCTTTCCACCGGGCAGCGCCGGCGACACCACCGGCCACGCCGCGGTCCGTATCGCAGCGCTGGTCGGTGACCGACTCATCCCTTCGACCGCCGACGCCCGCAGGCAGGTGCTGCGTGGCCCGCTCCGGATGCCCACTCAGCAGGTGCCACGTAGGCACGCGAGTGCCTGCGCTCGGACAGACCGAGTACGCCCGCATCCATGCTCACCCGAGCGAGACCGAGTACGCCCGCATCCATGCTCACCCGAGCGAGACCGAGTACGCCCCCGCAGATGCCCACCGAGGCCGGAACGCCGCCCGTTCCGTTCACACCGACCGGGGTCTGGCGGACGTCAACACGAGCGGTGGGCCCGCCCTCGACCTCACCTCCGGGGAGTACGGACCGAAGCGCGCCCGGGCCGTCACATCGGCAACCTCCCCCTCGACGTCGCAGCGGACCACCTCCGCCCCTTGGGCCGCGGCCACTTCCCCGGCCGCTCTGCACGCCTCCGCTGCCCCACGGAGCGCTCGATCCGCAGCGGCGAGCGCTGCCAGGTCCGCCGCACCGCCCGCCTTGTGGCGGGCGGCCACCGCCTGTCCGAGCGCGAGCACCATCGCGAAGACCGCGCACAACGTCGCCGTGGTCACCGCCACCCACACGGTCGCCAGCCCACCGTCTCCCTGCCGAGGTCCTCCGGCTGCTCCGCTCACGGTTTCTCCCCCACCGTGTCCTCGGCCAGGGCAACTGCCTCGGCGTTCAGCGTCAGGGCCAGACTCGCCGGCCCTGGCGTCGGTGCCTCGACCCGGACCCTCCACACATCACCGTCCCTCTTCACGGCGATGCGGGACCTGCCCGGCGCCGCCTCTCGCGCGGCGGACACGACCATGGCCTCGGGCTCCGCGCGAGCCGCAGCGCGTGCCCCGGCCCGCGCGGCGTCCACGCACCGGATCTGGTCGGCCGCGGCGGCCAACGCCCAGACAAGTGCCAGTACGAACGCCACCAGTACGGGTACGGCCATGGCGGCTTCCGCCGTGACCGCTCCGAGGTCGGCCGCGCGGCTCCCGGGTGCCGCCCCGGATCGCGTGCCTCCGGACTTCCCCGTCGCGGCCTCAGAACTTCGCATCGAGCGCGTCCTTGATCAGTGACTGCAGCGCCGACAGCACCGCCCCACTGGTCACCACTTTGTAGAGCACCGCCGCGAAGGCACAGGCGGCGATGGTTATCTCTAGGAGTTCATAACCTTCAGGCACATGAGTGCTGGGGCTTTAGATCTCTTATCCTGAGAGGTATCTACGAGGTGTCTGGCACGTTTGGTACGTTCGCGGCTATGCCCCGCGCATACACAGCAGAGCGCGCAATCTCGCCCCGTGACGGGTCGGTGTCGTGGGTGGTCATCTCCTCCGGCTACGAGCTCCACTTGGAGTCAGTTGCCTTCCTGGCGGGTCTCCAGATGGCAGGCCGGTCGATCAACACGGAGCGAACGTACGCGGGCCGTGTTGCCTTGTACCTGTCGTACTGCGTGGATCACGGTCTGGACTGGAGGAAGCCTGGACTGCCGTGGCTGGCCCGGTTCTTGCACTGGCTCGTGGACGAGCCGCTGCCACCGAAGGGCAAGAAGAAGCCGGCGCGACCACGGTTTCGTACGAAGAAGACCGCGAACCACATCATGACGACGGTCTGCGGTTACCTGCGATTCTGCGCTCAGCAGGGCTGGGTGGCACCGGAAACGGTCGCCCAACTGTCCGAGCAGAAGTACCTCGCCTACCTGCCGCCTGGCTACAACCTCGGCGAGGAGGGGCAGTTCCGCACCGTGAGGGCGAAGGTGATCAAATTCGAGGTCGCCGTCGAAGGCTACGAGTGGCTGAATCCCGAACAGTTCGCCCAGGTCCTCGGTCAGACACGGCGGGCCCGGGACCGCTTCCTGGTGGCGATGCTGGGCGGCACGGGCATGCGGATCGGCGAGGCCCTCGGCCTACGGCGTGAGGACATGCATTTGCTGTCGAACTCCGTCGCCCTGGGCTGTCAGGTCGCCGGACCACACGTGCACGTGCGGCGCCGGCAGAACTCCAACGGGGCCCTGGCCAAGGCCCGCATGCCTCGGTCGATCCCAGTGACGGACGAGTTGGTGACGCTCTACGCCGACTACGCTTTCGAGCGGGACCAGGTGCCGGAGGCAGCCGACGTCGACATGGTCTTCGTCAATCTGTTCCGGGTACCGCTGGGCAGGGCGATGACCTATCACAACGCCAAGGACCTGTTCGACCGGCTGGCAAAGCGGGTCGGCTTCCCCGCTCGCCCTCACATGCTGCGACACACCGCGGCGACCACGTGGGTGCGCAACAAGGTTCCGCGGGATGTCGTGAAGGACCTCATGGGGCACGTCGCGGATTCGTCGATGGAGCCGTACGTGCACTCGACTGACCAGGACAAACGTGATGCCGTGGAACGCGTGGCCGCACTGCGGAAGGGCCAGGTGCCAGCGTGAGCGGGAACCTTGCGAGAGTCATCGACCTCGGCGAGCGCTCTGAGATCGACCTGGGTGCGTGGACGGCCTGGCTGAAGGACCAGCTCATCGAGGACTGGCGTCCGGGTGAGTGGGACGGTGAAAAGCTACTGTTTACCGGTGACTTGGAGAGCCCGCGCACCCGCGCCTGGCACTGCATCATCGACTCCTGCAACGCCGTCTCCCGGATCCGGCACGGCTGGTGCACGGGCTGCCGGAAGACGTTCAAGACCAGCGGGTTGAGCGAGGTGGAGTTCAAGGCCACCTACCGGCCGGACCCGAACCGGGTCTACAGCCACACGGACACCTGCACTGTTAAGCGGGACGGGAAGCGCTGCCAGCGCGAGTACCACACCACGGGGTTGTGCCGCCGCCATCACACGGACTGGATCAAGGCGTCCCGGGTGCGGGTACGCCACAAGTTCGGCGGGACACGGAATGAGTGGATACGCGATGTCGCCATCCCCTACGAGGCATTCCCGCCCTGTCTGATCCTGGGCTGCCCCCTGGAGCGGACAACGCTAGAGGGCGGACTCTGCCGGATTCACTACCGCCGCTGGCGGGTTCTGCACGAGTCGGAGGACCGTGTCCCGGACCTGGAGCACTGGCTGCGGCACGAGACGCCGTATCTGTCGGTGCGACAGTTCTCCCTGGCCGCGCTGAGTGACCTGGCCCGCCTGGAGGTGCTCTATGCGCTCCAGCAGCGCGACCAGGTGGCGCCGAATATCGACCCGGCGACTGTCCGGCATGCGCTCGCGCGGCTGGTCGGGGTGGAGAACCTGGTGACGGCCGCGCCGGAGGACTTGGTGCCCGACGAGCTGCGGCAGCGAAACATCAGGATCATGATCCGAGACTTGGCCTGGGAGGTGGCACAGGGCTACGACCGGTTCCGCGGGATCGACCCGACCGAGAAGGTGGTTTGGGACAAGAGGGCCACGGCCTTCTTGTCGCCCGCCCGGCGTGCTGGGAAGTCGACCGGCCGTGCGGGCTCGGTGGACTTCTCCGTGGTCACCCAGCCCTGGCTGCGGGAGGCGCTGATGGAGTGGGCCCGCTCGACCCGCCCAGAGAGCAAACGGTTCAAGACACACCTAGCGGCCTGCACGATCGCATCGAGGGTGCTGAGCCGGCAGCCGGGCGGCGGAATGGACCCCAGTGCCGTCCGCTTCGCGGACATGACCTTGGTGGTCGAGGCGATGAAGCAGCTGAAACGGGCGGACGGGGTCACTCTGCTGGGAAGCAAGTCCCAAAGGGACATCCTCGCCGGGCTCTACACGATCCTGGACTTCGGCCGCAGTGCCGGTCTGCTGGAGACGCTGCACGGCACATTCGCCCGCCACAGCTCGCACCGGATCGTCGTCGAGGAGAGCAACGAGGACGAGATCGGCAAGGCCGTCCCCGAGTCCGTGATCCATCAACTCGACACCCACCTAGACGCCATGGGGCGAGACTTCTCCTACAGCGGGCTGGAGCCGGACGCCATCGGGGCCATGTTCCAGACCGCCTACCAGGTGCTGCGGGACACCGGCCGCCGCCCGCACGAGGTCTGCGGCCTCAAGCGCGGCATGCTCGAGTTCATTGGTGGCGACTGCTTCCTGATCTGGAACAACCAGAAGAGCAAGCGACACCGGCGCCGGCTGCCGATCGACAAGGACACCAAGGAGATCATCCAGGCGTGGGAGGAACGCCGCAACGGCCTGACCGTGCCTGCGGAGAGCGCTCCGTACCTGTTCCCGGCGATCACCGGGCTCGGACGGCACCCTCACCTGACGACAAACAACTTCTCGCGGGCCCTGCGGCTGTGGGTGGACTCGATTCCGGAGATCCATTCCGAGGGCACCGCACGGGACGGCAGCCCGGTCCCCTTCGACCGCGCCAAGATCTACCCCTACGCCTTCAGACACTCCTACGCTCAGCGTCATGCGGATGCAGGCACCCCGATTGACGTGCTGAAAGAGCTGATGGATCACCGGAGTGCCGATACCACGGCCCGGTATTACAAGGTCTCCTTGAAGCGGAAGAAGGAGGCGGTGAAGGCGATGCGGCTACGTGTCGTGGACCGCCACGGCAACCCTGCCCCGATGGCATCGAACAAGGCCTATGAGATGCGATCGGTGGCGGTGCCGTTCGGCGGCTGCACCGAACCGTCCAACGTCAAGGCGGGCGGACACGCCTGCCCGATCCGTTTCCAGTGCGCCGGCTGCGGCTTCTACCGTCCCGACCCGTCCTACCTGGCAGCGATCGAGGACCAGATCCGGGATCTGAAGGCGGACAAGGAAACCGCGCTGGCCATGGACGTGGACGAGTACGTCATCCGCAACATTCAGGACCAGATCAACTCGTTCAAGAAGATCGCTGCGAACATGCAGGAGCAGGTCGAGGCCCTTCCCGAGCAAGAGCGAGAGGAAGTAATGGAGTCCGTCAAGCTCTTGAGGAAGTCCCGGGCCGCCCGGGGCCGCATGCTTCCGCTGACCGTGATCAACCGCAACGAGTCGAGCGCATGACGACCAAGCGCACTCCGCGTGAGGTGCTGGCGGAGTCCCGCCGCCGCGACAGCCGGGAGAAGCGGGCGAAGGTGCTGGCGGTTGTGGACGAGATGGTGGACCGGGGCGACGCGGTGACGTTCGCCGCGGTCGCAAAGGCGGCCGGGGTGTCGAGCTGGCTCGTCTATGCGGAGGGCGTACGCGAGCACATCGAGGCTGCCCGAAAGCGGCAGGAGGGTCAGCCACGGCGCGAGGCTCAAGTGGGCCGGTCATCGAGTGCGGCGAGCCTGGCCACCGATCTGGAGCTGTCCAAGCAGCAGGTTAGCGCTCTGAGAGCCGAGCGGGATCAGCTCAAGGCGGCGCTTCAGAGGCAGCTCGGGCACCAGCTGGATCAGGTCGGAAACGCCGATCTGGTCGCGAGGGTGGATGAACTCACTCGACAGCACGAGGAAATTACGGCCGAGCGCGATGTGCTGCAGAGGGACAAGGCCGATCTGGAAGAGCGTCTGTCCGAGACTGAGGAGGACCTCGCCGCGGCCAGGTCCAGCCTGCGCCGGATGATCCGTGCGGAGAACGTGGCCCCAGAGGCAATCGATTGATCCTTGCGTCGCTTATCCGCACCCTCACTCCCGAGGCGTTGAGGCGATGGCTGCGGCTAAGCGTCGAAGGGGGTCTTCGCTACCTCGCGTAGGCGGGTCAGAGCGGTAGCGACTTGTTGGCCGAGGTCGGTGAGCCGGTAGGTGATGGTGACCGGCCGGGTCGCGGTCACGTTCCTGGATACCAACCCGCGTTCCTCCAGATCCGCAAGGCGGCTGGAGAGCACACGGTTGGAGATCCCGGAGACGGCTTCCTGGATCTCACCGAATCGTCCCGAGCCGTCGACGGTATGCAGTGCCAGCAGGATGTGCATCGTCCACCGGGCCGAGAGAGTCTGAAGGAGGTCGCTCTCGGCCCGGGTCAGCGGGGTGCTGCTGTTGCCGGCGGTCAATGCCGCTCCTTCCTCGGCGGTGGCACGAGCTTAGAAGGGGGGCTCCTCTTCAGTCTCTACGGTGTCGAAGAGTTTGGCGTCCTTCTTCGTGTCCGCTTGCGGCTCAGGCTTCGGAGCGTGTTCCTTGAGCATGACCCACTTGCGGGTTTCGGTGCTGCCGGGCTCCGTCCGCGGTACGGACTCCCAATTGTTGGGGTAGAGGCGATCCAATGCCTCCTTGACCAGGCCAAATCCCCAATCCTTCGCCGAGTCGGTGCGCTGTGCATGAGCAGGCGCCTTCTCTGCGAGCAGGAAGCCGATCCGGCCCCACTTGATCCCTTCAGGGGTCTGGATCTTCCGCTGAAACTCGGGTTTGTCCCTCAGGTGAGCAATAGCGATGGCGGTGTCGTCAGCCGCCGGGGCGTCCCCGTCGTCGGGGGTGGGTCCTTCATTCTGGGGGTGGCTGGCGGCCAGGCTGGCCGAAGCGGCCCGTGCTTCGGAGCGGCGTTCCTCGACGGCGGTGCGGGCCTGGGCGGCGAAGCTGGCGGGGGCCGGGAGCGCGTAGTCGGGGTCGGCCATGTCGTAGGAGTCCTCGAAGCTGAGGACTCGGACGGAGACGGGGTAAGGGCGTGAGTGGCGGTCGGTGCCGGGGGCGCTGGACCAGTAGATGCCGTTGCCGACGAGCGGCTCGTTGAGCAGGGTGGCCAGCAGGTCTTCGGAGAAGTGGGCGTTGGCCTTCTTCAGGGAGAGCAGGTCGCCTTGCGAGAGCAGGTGGAAGACGAAGAAGTTGTCACCCTGGCTGAGAAGTTCCTGGGGAAGGCTGCCGGGCTGCTGGGTGATCAGCAGGGCGCCGAGGTCGTACTTGCGGCCTTCCTTGACCCAGGAGACGAAGGGGCCGTCTTCGCTCTGGCTGGAGCCGCCGAGGACGGACTGGGCCTCTTCGATGACGGCGATGGTGGGGATGGACTTCGGTTCGGCCTCGGTGAACTGGTTCTGGTTGTGCTCGAAGATGTCGCCAAGGATGACGCCGGCGAGCTGGAGTCCCTGGGATCCGCGCATCTGGGAGATGTCGACGACGCACAGCTTGCCCTGGGACAGGCAGTCCTTCAGTGCGCTGAGTAGCTGACTGTCGGGGTCGTGCAGGGCGTTGACGACGCGGGTCATGTTGCTGACAGCCGCGTTAGCCTCCGCTTCCTGGCCGACTTCGAGGTTGAGGATCTCGCGGATCTGGTCGCGGTCGGCGCCGTACTTGTCGCGGTGGATCAGGTCGACGAGGCGGCTCCACTTGGGGCCGTTGAGGGACTTGAGCTTGACGACGTTCTGCTGGTCCTGCTTCTCCGGGGGCAGTGCGATGCCCAGGACGCGGGATGCCTGCAGTTCCTTAATGTTCATCTTGACGCCGTTGACGACGAAGGACTGGTAGAAGGGGCTCGGACCCTTGCGGTTGGTGAAGACGACGAGCTTGTCGCGCAGATGGGGAACGTCGCACAGGGCCGGGCGGCCCTTGAAGTCGGGCCAGAAGTACTCGCCGTCCGGGTCGAAGATGACCGTGCCCACCGGCGCTTCCCCGTTGCGTCGCGGGACCGTGGGCTGTTCCTCATACAGGGCGGAAAAGAGCAGCTTGACGAGGTTGGACTTGCCGAAGCCGGCGCGGGCGAAGACGAAGCTGCGGCGGGCGACGAGCTTGTCGATCTGGAAGGTCGGCATGATGGTCGGCTGCTGGATCTGCATCCAGGAGGTGTCGCCGACGCGCTTGTCGTTGCCGGCGTAGACGAATTCGCCGAAGGCGAGGTAACCGATGGGGACCGCACCTCCGTCGGTGTCGTTGGCATTGACGACCTCGGCGAGCAGGTCGTCGCCCAGCAGCGCGACCTGGGCCCCGACATGGGGGAGGCGGCGGTGGCTGGGAACGAAAATGAGTTTGTCGCCTTCCTGGCGGAGCACGCCGAGGATGCGGATGTCGACCTTGTACTTCAGATAGCGCTCACGCAGTTCGTCGGGGATAGGCCGCTGGTCGCGTACCGCGCGGGTGGCGTAGTCCTCGCCGATAGGAGAGACGAGGCGCCCCTGGGAAGAGATGGTGGTGATCCGTCCGAGGATCGCCTCCTGCTCGTGTTCGAGCTGGACGAGAACGAACTGGCCGTGCATGGCCATAGTCTGGAAGTCGTCGTGGTGCGGCAGGACGAGATCGGCGTGGAACTCCATGCCGCTTTCGGCGAAGCCGCGGAAGGTTCCGACGATTTTGTCGCGCTCGAACAGGCTCATGATGGTTCGTGACTCCGCAGGATTCAGAACGGGCAGGGTGCGTTACTCGTAGCGGCGGGCGGCCACATCGGAGGCCAGTCGCAGGGCGTCGATGACCGGGGCCTTGTCCTCGCCGACTTGGTCGCGGACGGCGTCAACGAGCTGGTCTTCGATGATGTCCATGTCCAGGTCGGCGACGCGGGAGTAGCTGTCGGCCTGCTGGATGCAGTTCGGGTAGAACGGGATGGGGAAACCGGCCACCGCGTCGGCCTGCAGGTAGCCGAAGATCGCCTGGGCTTCCTTGTCCTGGCGGGACATGACGTCCACGGTCCAGATGGGGTCGCCGGAGTGCGGGCCGAAGCGCACGAAGTACATCGATCCAATGTTGAACTTAGGCTTCTCGCCCGTGGAGTCGTCCTCGATGTCCCGGGTGTATTCGTCCCAGAGGTACACCTCGTCCAGCATCGCGGCGGGGACCTTGGCGAAGCAGGGGGAGCCGTTGTTGAACACCCCCGAGAGCGACATCGCCAGCCGGTAGTACTCCAGGACCTGGGTGTTCTTCGCCAATCCCACCAGCCACACCCTGCGCCGGTCCTGACGCCGGATGCGCTCTATAGCGTCATACATCAACTCGCCCATTTTCACGAACAGTTCGCCCTTGAAAATCTTGGCGCGGAGCAGGCCGTCGCGGACGATCAGTGTGTCGACCGCATAGTCGCGGTGGCAGATGAGGTCGTACAGCGTGGCCCATTCGCACAGGTCGCGGAAGACCTGCACCCAGCTGGGGGACTTGCCGGACATCATCGGGGAGAGGTCCTGGAGGCGTTCGACGCCCAGGCCGTGCATCATCCGGCCCAGCGCGGTGCGAGGGCTGCCGTCCTCGTGGAACTGGTGGCGGCCCAGGGCGTCGATGTCGGAGATCGGGGAGACCACCTCCATGCACAGCTCTTTGCCGCTGGAGTCCACGACACGAACGACCTGGAGGTAGAAGGGGTTGAAGGCGACCTTGTTGTTGCCCCCGTCGGATGCCATCAGCGCGACCGATGTCGCCGCCCTCGGCTTGATCACCCTGACCTCGGAGCGGATGGCGTGGGTCTGCTCGACCAGCTTGTCCAGCTCCGCGCGGCCAGCTTCGACCTGTTCCCCGATCAGTTGCTTGAGCTGCTTGATCTGGTCCGCGTCGAACATGCGCTTCTCCCCAACACCACGCTATGACTGTCACAGGTGAGTGGTTCACTCATCTGGCCCACACAGCATGCCACGGGGCACTGACAATCAGTTATGAAGTTGTGGGAAGTAACCGGGTTACCTGCTCAACGGGGTAGTCCGACCAGATCGGCGATCAGGTCGATCTCGTCGACGGCGGAACCGGCCTTGCCGAACTGCTCGGCCTGCCGCTTGCGCTTCGGTGGAACGCCGGCCTGGCGGACTTCCCTGACGACCCATCCAGCCTTCGCCTCCTTCACGGAGGCCACCAGCATGGCCTCTGGGTCGGTGCGGGCCGAGGGAAGGGCTCCGAAGCGGATCGCGAGCCGGGCGCCCTGGTTGCAGCGGCGGGCGGCGGCGGCCCATACCTCGGCAAGCGCCTGGATGAAGGACTCCTGGTTTGGCTGGCGAGCGATCTGCCCGTGGGTGCCGTAGGGGACCTCCGCAGGGCCGCCGAGAAACCAGGAACGCAGCCACTGGTCGGCCACGTAGGTGCGCATGCCGTAGTACGGAGGCGAAGTGACGACCAGATCGAACTTCTGTCGCAGGCCGTTGAGGGTCGCGACGGAGTCGCCCAGGTAGACCTTCCCGCCGTGGGCGAGCGGGGCTGCGTCCAGCAGCCGTGCGGCCCGCCGCTCGATGACCTCCAGGGTCGGGATACGTACCGGCTTCATACCGCGTGTGGACCAGTACTTCACCGCGTAAGCGGGCTTGGAGGCGTAGGTGCGCGGCATCTGGTTCGACAGGTACGAGGGGAGGTTCTTGTTGCGGGGGCCATGCAGGATGCCCAGCAGGACAGCCCGCAGCATGGCCGCCGTAGGCGTGGTCATCTCCAGCAGTACCTCGCGCAGTGTCACCAGCTCACGCAGCGTCTCCCGCTCGAAGCACCACTGCCAGAAATCGCCCTCGGGTACCTCGCCCCGAGAGTCGCCGTCGAGGATCTGCCGGGCGAGGCGGACCACCGCGCCAGGCGTGACCTGGATGAGCTTGGCCTGGGCGATGACGGCGGCCACCGGATTGATGTCGATGCCTACCGACGGCAGTCCTGCCAGACGCGCTGCATACAGCGTGGTGCCCCGTCCGCAGAACGGGTCCAGCACTCGGGTGGCCTCGGGGTGGGCGGCGAGCTGCTGGAGCGGGAAGTCCAGCGGGAACATCGTGTAGTACGGGCAGACGGCGTTCAGCCGCAGCGCGTCCTCAGGCCAACTGGGGGAAGGGGCCGCCGCGTTCACCGTCATGGGGTAATGATACAGGTATAGTTACACCCATGTCACGGAGGAGGCTTGATCCCGACGCACGGCGGCGCGGGCAGATCCTGGCCTCCCGCCTAACGCAGGCTCGGCGGAATTCCGGGCGCTCGGCTGAGGCCGTCGCCCGCAGTGCGGGGATCTCCGTCGAGACCGTGCGCAGTATCGAAAAGGGACGTACGTCCACACCGGAGTTCTTCACCGTCGCCGCTCTGGCCACCGAGCTGGGAATTTCGCTCGACACGCTGTACGCGTCCGTCCGCCTACCTCCCCGAAGCGATCTTCGCGGCGCCGACGACCCTAGCGTCGACACCTCGGACTGAACCAGCCCTTGCGACCTGCGAACTCCGCTCTATGGAAGGGGTGTTGTCAGTCCCGCACGGTATGTTGCTGCCGGGCCCGGGCCTGCTGAGATGCCGCAGAAACCCGGGAAACGGGGTGGGGTGCACAGTTGGCGTGAAGCACGAGCCCTCCTGGCGGCCGCACGCTGGCGGAAACTATCCACAGGCTCGACCAATTTAAATCTTCGGCATGATCTTTCCCGGAGCCTCCAGTCCGGCTGAGGCCAGGCGCCTCCATCGGATCACCCCTCCTGTAGCCGTGCGCACAAAAACGTGCCTTACGTGCCTCACGTCAGATCAGCCGCTCGACCTGCTAGGGCACTTGACAACCCTAGATAAACCAGGTCCCCACCGCGTACTCGGACGTCGTCATCCCGCGGTCCGCACGGCGGTTGCCGGCCAGTCGGTCACGCCGGTCGGCCCAGGTGCGCCGCACCGCGCTCCACGCCCGGCCCATGTTGCTCTTTCCCATCGTTCCCCCTGCGGTCTCGGCCCGCGTGCCGTCACACGGGCAATGCACACGGTGTTTCTCGTACGGTGATCGAAAGGGCACCCGGAAGGGCCCAGCGGTATTCCCGGTCTTGGCACCTCAGCGGCCCTCCAGCAGGCCCGTGGCCAGTCCGATCACCACCGGCGCCACCCCGACCGCCAGAAAGGCGGGCAGGAAGCAGAGCCCGACCGGCGCGGTGATCAGCACACCCGCTCGCTGAGCGCGCGCCACAGCAGCGGCGGCGCGCTCCGCACGCATCTCGTCGGCCAGCCGGGCCACGGGTTCCGCCGCCGGAGCTCCCGTCGCTCCGGCCCGCTCAAGGCAGACGGCCAGTGGGCCGGCACCTGGTATCGCTCCGAACCGCCCCCACGCATCAGCGGGTTCACCACCGAGCCTGAGCTCGGCGGCCGTGCGGGCCAACACGTCGCCGACCGGGCCGCCCACGGACTCTCCGACCGCTTCCGCGGCCTCCCGTGGTCCCGCCCCCGCCGACATACAGGCAGCCAGCAGATCCGCCGCGAGCGGCAGTTGCCGGGCGACCGCGGCCACCTCCGCCTTGTCGGCCGCGGACCGGACGCCACCGCCGGAACGCGCCCGGCGCCACACCCCGTAAGCCGCCACCAGGCCGACTCCGCACCCAGCCAACCCGCCTACGAGTACCCAGCCGGTCACCAACACCCCCACGGGTGCCGCCCACAGGCGGATGTGGGGGACGCATGCCCCTGGCCGATTCCACCATCGAGGCTTCCGCCCGCTGGGACGGGTCGCCGTGACACGCCTGCCACGCCGGAGGACGGCCCGCTGCTTCCGCCACCCGGCCAGCGCGTGCGCGAGGTACACGGCTGCCCCCACTGCGACACCCCCCGCCGCCAGCCGGTGGAACACCTCCGACGACCCGTTCACGACGCCTCTCCCGCCCGCACGATGCGAGACGCCCAGAACAGCCCCGCCCCCTCCAGCACGCCACCTGCCGCCAGGCACACGAGTCCACCCGCACTGTGGAGAAGCACCCCCAGCGGATCGGCCCCCAGGGCCGTCCCCAGTCCGAGGCCCACCACCGGAAGCAACGCGAGCACGAGGACCGTGGACCACGCGCCCGCGAGCTGCGCCCTCAGCTCCTCCCGCCGACGTCTGTCGGCCCGCAGCGCCTTCTCGAGTCGTGCCAGACCTGCCGCGAGACCGGCTCCACCGTCCGCCGCCACCTGCCAGCAGGCCGCCATACCCGCGAGCCCGTCCAGGCCCGGTCCCGCCGACGCCCTGCGGAGTTCACCCGCCACATCGCCGCCGAACCGGGCGGCCGCGACCACGGCGGCCTCTCCCGCACCGAGCGCGCCGGCCTTCCGAGGGGCGGCAAGCAGCGCCTGCCCGGGTTCCCTCCCGGCCCGCAGCGCGCCCACGACCGTTCCGCACAGGGCCATCACCGCGTCGGCCGCAGCCTCCCTCGCGCAGCGCGAGGACCGGCGCCGCAGCCAGCGCCGCACCAGCGGCACCGCGACAGCCCCGGCGACCAGCGGCAGAACGGACTCGCCGACGACAGCGAGAAGCAGCGCCAAAGGAGCGCACAGCCATTCACGCCGTTCGTCGAGGTGTGTCCGGGCCCCGGCGTAGCGGTCCGCGAAGCTCCGGCGCGAGGGACGCCCACCGGGAAACATCACTCGTGCCCGTCGAACGGCCGGCTCATGGGGCACGGCCAGGCAGCCTGCCAGACCCGCGCCGATCGCCATCACCAGCGCCACGACATGTACCGCGGGCTGGGCAGCCGCCGTCACGGCGTCTCCCCGATCAACAGTGCCAGTTGCCCCCAGCCCCGCTCCCGGACGAACCCCTGATACCCCCAACGAAGCGCGGGGACAGTGATCACCAGACCTGTCGGGTCCCGCTCGAGTACGTGGACCGCGGAGAGGCGTCGCCGTCCACCGCGGTCCCGCACCAGATGCACGACCACGGAGAGTGCGGCCGCCACCTGGCTGTGCAAAGACGCCCGGTCCAGGCCCGCGGCCGTCCCCAGGGCCTCCAGTCGTGCCGGAACATGCTCGGCCGCGTTGGCGTGCACGGTGCCGCATCCGCCCTCATGGCCGGTGTTCAGTGCCGCGAGCAGCTCCGTCACCTCACCACCCCTCACCTCCCCCACCACCAGGCGGTCGGGGCGCATCCGCAACGCCTGGCGCACCAGGTCCCGGAGGGTCACACAGCCCGCTCCTTCCTGATTGGCGGGTCTCGTTTCCAGGCGCACCACGTGCGGGTGGTCGGGGCGCAGTTCGGCCGAATCCTCGGCGAGAACGATGCGCTCCGTGCCGTCGACCGCTCCCAGAAGGCTGGAGAGCATGGTCGTCTTCCCCGCTCCGGTCCCGCCGCTGATCAGGTACGAGACCCTGGCCTCGACGAGCGCTCGCAGCAATCGGTCGCCGTCGGGCGGCACCGTCCCGGCTGCCACCAGCTCCGCCAGGGTGAAGGCCCGCGGCCGTACCACGCGCAGGGACAGGCATGTCGAGCCGACGGACACCGGCGGCAGGACGGCATGCATCCTCGTACCGTCCGGAAGCCTCGCGTCCACCCAGGGCCGTGCGTCGTCCAGCCGTCGCCCGGCCACCGCCGCCAGCCTCTGAGCCAGTCTGCGGACCGCCGCCGCGTCCGCGAAGGTGACCCTCGTCAGTTCGAGTCCACGGCCGCGGTCGACCCAGACCCGGTCCGGCGCGGAGACCAGTACATCGGTGACCGCCGGGTCCGCCAGCAGCCTCTCCAGAACACCGGTGCCGACCAGCTCGCCCCGCAGTTCCTCCGCGGCACCGAGAATCTCCGCATCGCCGAGCAGGCGCCCCTGCTCCCGCAGGGCCGTCGCCACTCCTGCTCGGGTGGGTTCGGTCCCGCTTCGGGCAAGACGCTGCCGCACGGCGTCCAGCAGCGCGTCCGTCATGAAGAACCGCCCCGAGCCCGCCCCGTCCCGGCGATGCCAGTGCTGTCCGAACCGTCCGCCGCGTCCCAGAACGCGGCACAGAAGCGGGCCAGGGGGCCTCGGGCGTCGCCCCCCGGCGGTACGCCTCCGTCCTGTGCCGCCGGGAGGCCCGATTCCACCGGGAGGTCCCCCACGAGGGGCCTGCCCAACGCCCCTGCCACCCAGTATTCGTCCAGGCCGGCCGAGTAGGGCCCACGAGCGACGATCCGTAGATCCCTCAGGACCCTCCCGGCGGCGGACGCCACCTGTGTGGCCGCCGCGACCGCTCGTAGTTCGCCTGGCACCACGAGCAGGCCGACATCCAGTTGCGCCAGAGCTTCCGTCACGCTCTCGTCGATCCGGCGCGGCAGATCCACGACCACCACACCACCGAGCCGACGTGCCGCCGCGAGCACCGCCCGCATGGCATCCGGGGGGATCGACACACCGTCGTCCCGTCCCCAGCTGAGTACGCGCAGCCCGTGGATGGACGGCAGTGACTCCTCGAGGGCGCCGGCCCCCACCCTTCCCTTGGAACGGGCGAAATCCGGCCATCGCATGCCCTGCGACTGTTCGCCACCCAGCAGGACATCGATCCCCCCTCCCAGGGGGTCGCCGTCGATCAGCATCGTCCGCCGGCCGGACCCGGCGGCCGTCACGGCGAGCGCGCAAGCAAGCGTGGACGCTCCGGCTCCACCTCGCCCACCCATCACACCGACCGTCAGGGCCGGGCGGCCGACACCCTCGGCAGCGTTGGCGATCTGGTCGACGAGCCAGCCCTCCGAATCGGGCAGACGCAGCACGTACTCAGCCCCGATCTCCACCGCGCGGCGCCACACGTCCGGGTCGTCCTGATCGCGCCCGACGAGCATCACACCGCGCCTGCGGGCAGCTCCGCGGCATCGCGCGGCAGCGTCGTCGCCTACCAGGACCAGGGCGGCCGCCTCCCAGCCCCGCCCGGCGTCAGGAGCCCCGTGACGCACTTCGGGCACAGCTCCCGCCGCCGCACACAGCCTCAGCAGGTCATCCAGCAGCTCGGCGTCCTCGGTCACGATCAGCGGCCCGCTCCGCGGCCCTCCCGCGACCACGGAACCCTCTCGCGTGCAGGTTTCCGCCATCTTCTCCGCCCTCTTCTCACTGCTCTTCCGTACGGTTCGCGGTGATCTCGGGGTGGTCCGAGAGGCGCGATTCCGGAACCCACGGACTTCGTGGGCGGAATCAACATGCACCGACCCGGGAAAAGATGTCGATCTTGCTCAAAAACTGTGGACAAGCTCGAGATTGTGAATATCTCGGTAGCTCGTACAGGCGACATTCACAGCGCAGCGCTTTCGCTACCCAGTGTGACCATGCATGCTCGGAGCAGGAGGAGAACCGAGGGCCGGGCGAGGAGGCCGGGCCGGAGGGAGGGGCTGAGCCGCGGCGCCGGAGGCGGCAGAAACACGTCCGGACATGCGACGACCCCCGCCGGGGGGGAGAGCGGGGGTCGTCCCCACGGGCCGACTCGGGGGGGGGAGGAGCCGGACCGGGGTTAGCACGGTCGCGAACGATCCGTGACTTCCATGGTGTACCCGACGGCCTTCTGAGGCAAACCCACCCGCCGGATTTTACGCCGAATGGTGGCCCCCTATGCTCATCTTTGTGGAAAACTGCTTCTCGCCGCGCGCCGCAGCCTTCTTTGACCTGGACAAGACGGTCATTGCGAAGTCATCGACGCTGACCTTCAGCAAGTCCTTCTACCAAGGTGGGCTGATCAACCGCCGCGCCGTGCTGCGCACCGCGTACACGCAGTTCGTGTTCCTCGCCGGAGGCGCCGATCACGACCAGATGGAGCGGATGCGCGCGTACCTCTCAGCGCTCTGCAAAGGATGGAACGTCCAGCAGGTCAGGGAACTCGTCGCCGAGACCCTGCACGACCTGATCGACCCCATCATCTACGACGAGGCAGCGACCCTCATCGAGGAACACCACACCGCCGGACGCGATGTGGTGATCGTCTCGACCTCCGGCGCCGAGGTCGTCGAACCGATCGGGGAACTGCTGGGCGCCGACCGGGTCGTGGCGACCCGGATGGTCGTCGGTGACGACGGCTGCTTCACGGGCGAGGTCGAGTACTACGCGTACGGACCGACCAAGGCCGAAGCCGTCAGATCGCTTGCGGCTTCGGAGGGATACGACCTGACGCGCTGCTACGCCTACAGCGACTCCTTCACCGACGTCCCGATGCTGGAATCGGTCGGGCACCCGCACGCCGTCAATCCGGACCGAGCGCTGCGACGAGAAGCCACCCTCCGGGAGTGGCCGATTCTCGTCTTCGACCGTCCGGTCCGACTCAAACAGCGACTGCCGCTCTTCTCCATGCCGCCACGACCGGCCCTGATGGCCGCTGCCGCGGTGGGCGCGGCAGCTGTCACAGCCGGTCTGGTCTGGTACGCGTCCCGTCGTCGGGCCACCGCACTCAACTCCTGACCACAGGAAGCCTGCCAGCGGAGCACAGCAGACAAGAGCCACGCAGTGGGACCAACCAGATACACCACTGTCCCAATAGTTCGCTTTTGAAAGGGAATGCCAGAAAAGCGTGACCTTCGCTTTCGCTCGTGGCGGTGGAGGAGTACAAAGGACTTAACGGCCCGCGAGACCTGGGCTCCGCAAGGAAGCCTCACGCACAGAGGCCCCACGGACCGCGCACAAACGCCGAGCACCCACGTGACGTCGACCCGTCGATTACGGGCCAGCCACACCAGGCGCCGGGCAAAGACCCCGGCCTGATGGGTACGCATCGAGGACGCTTGGTAACTCGGCGGACGTGCCAGCGGCGGTACCGCTCGCGGTACCGCCGCATTTTCCGTCGGCCGGCGAGGAGGCCGCCGCACACTCCCCGGCGGGGCCGGGAGAACCGACCCGGGACACGAGGGGCGATGCCAGCCCCGCCTCGCCGCCTCCCGGACCGGGCCGAAGGGCGTGCCCCTCAGGCGGCCCCGCGCTGGAGCGCTTCGCACACCGCCGTCGACTCCCTGACCCCGAGCTCCACCGATCGCCCGCAGTGGGCGATCCAGGCAGCCATGCCTTCCGGCCTCCCCGAGAGGTATCCCTCGAACGCCGCGACGTACGCCGCCCGGCCCTGCTCCGCGTGGCCCACCTCCGCGGGACAGATCGACTTCGGGTCGAGGCCACTACCGACCAGCACGATTCGTTCAGCCGTGCGGGCGACCAGGCCGTTGTGTGACACGAACGGCCGCAGGGCCAGCAATTCGCCGTGCACGATCGCGGCCGTCACCAACGCCGGCGCCGAGCTCCCGGCCATCACCAGCCGCGAAAGCCCGTCGAGTCGCCCGGCCATCTCCTGAAGGCCCGGGACCGTCGCCTCGATCAGCGGCTCGTCGACCTGCTCCCCCGCCAGCCGGGGCCGCCCCACGGCGCCCTCGGGGGTCGACCCCCCTGCCGCGACGAGGTGCAGCCGGGCCAGTACCCGCAGTGGCGATTGCCGCCAGATGGAGAGCAACTGCCCGGCCTCCGCGGTCAGACGGAGAGCCGCGCCCATCGTGGCCGTCTCGCCGTCACCACGGAAGTCGGTGCGCCTGCGCACCTCCTCGAGATTCCAGTCGGCGCCCGACAGCGCCGCCGAACCACGAGCACCGCGCAAGGCGGCCTCAGCGGTCACCTCGTTACTGCGGCGCCGCATGACGCGGTGCCCGTAGACCCGGTCCACGGCCTTGCGTACGGAATTCACCGCATCCGCGACGCCCGGCAGGGCTTCCAGGGCGGACAGCGGGTCCGAGGAAGTCGTACTCATAAGTAGGGAGGCTACGCGCACAGCATGCGGATACGCCCCGCGAGTGGCCTTCTTCACCATCGGTGACCACTTTCAGCGATTGAGCGGCTACCCTAGGTGAACATGAAGATCGCTTTCGTGGGGAAGGGCGGCAGCGGCAAGACCACGCTGTCCTCGCTCTTCATCCGACACCTGGCCGCCAACGAGGCCCACGTCATCGCCGTGGACGCCGACATCAACCAGCATCTGGCTACGGCTCTGGGCCTCGACGAGCAGAAGGCCGCCGCTTTGCCGGCGATGGGCGCACAACTGCCTCTCATCAAGGACTACCTGCGCGGTAGCAACCCTCGTATCGCGTCCGCCTCGACAATGATCAAGACGACACCACCGGGTGAGGGTTCGCGTCTGCTCCGCGTGCGTGAGGACAACCCGATCCATGACGCCTGTGCGACCACGCTCCCGTTGGATCACGGGGACATCCGGCTCATGACTACGGGCCCCTTCACCGAGGCGGATCTCGGGGTGGCCTGTTATCACTCCAAGGTCGGAGCCGTGGAGCTGTACCTCAACCACCTGGTCGACGGCCCCGACGAGTACGTGGTGGTCGACATGACGGCGGGGTCCGACTCTTTCGCCTCAGGCATGTTCACCCGCTTCGACATGACCTTCCTGATCGCCGAGCCCACCTTGAAGGGTGTCTCGGTGTACCGCCAGTACAAGGAGTACGCACGTGATTTCGGGGTCGCCCTGAGGGTCGTCGGCAACAAGGTGCAGGGTCCGGACGACCTCGAATTCCTGCGTGCGCACGTAGGAGACGACCTCTTGTCCGGAGTCGGTCACTCCGACTGGGTCAGGACGATGGAGAAGGGCAGGCCGGCTCCGTTCGACCTGCTGGAGGCGGACAACCGCATGGCGCTTCAGACCCTCCAGAACGCGGCGGAGGACTCGTACGCGCAGCGCGACTGGGAGCGGTACACGCGCCAGATGGTGCATTTCCATCTGAAGAACGCGGAGAGCTGGGGCAACGAGAAGACCGGGGCCGACCTGGCTGCCCAGGTCGACCCGGCCTTCGTACTCCATGAGCACCTATGTCAGGAAGTCGGCGTCGACCAGCCGGTCTGACGAAGGACCCACCTGACGGACCGGAAACCGAAAGGCCGGCCGGATGGGCGTGCGGGCAGGCGCCTACCGGTCCGCGTCCCCGTCGGCGCCCTGGCCCGCCGACCGGCCCGCCGGCTCGGCGGGCCCGGAGCTGCCCGCGGACTTGCCCGGTGAACCGCCCGCGAGGAACGCCGTCCACCCCGGCTCGGGGGACTGACCGACCTTCAGTGTCCGGAGTCTGGCCAGCACGGCCGGATCCTGCGCGTCGAGCCAGTCGGCCAGCTGGCGGAAGGAGACACACCGAACGTCGGGCTGGGTGCAGACCTTCTTGATCGTCTCTTCCACGGCACGCATGTACGTGCCGCCGTTCCAGGACTCGAAGTGGTTGCCGATGATCAGCGGGGCTCGGTTGCCCTTGTAGGCACGGTCGAAGGCCTGAAGCAGGCCGTCCCGCATCTGGTTGCCCCAGTACGCGTGCCGGCCCGGATCCCCCTGCGTCGTGCCGGACTGGTTGAACATGAAGTTGTAGTCCATCGAGAGAGTCTCGAAGGCGCGTCCCGGCACGGGTACGAGTTGGAGGGGGAGGTCCCAGAGCCCGTTCTTCTTGGCGGGCCACAGTTGGTTGCCGACGCCACTGGAGTCGTAACGGAACCCCATCGTCCTGGCCGCCGCCACCATGTTCGCCTGCCCCTCGAGACACGGCGTACGGGCGCCGATCAACTCCTTGTCGTAGTCGAAGGGCAGCGGCGCTTCGCCCCGCAGGGCGGGCGTGTGGGTCTTCCAGCTCTTCACGAAGGACTTGGCCTGGCTGATCTCGCTCTTCCACTCCTCGACCGACCAGGTCCCGACGCCGCCGTCCGGCCCACAGAAGTGCCCGTTGAAGTGCGTCCCGATCTCGTTGCCCTCCAGCCACGCGGCGCGCAGCTCTGCCAGCGTGTCACGAATGCCCTCGGTGTCGTTGAAACCGATGTCGGACCGGCCCGGGGAGTGCTGGGGCGGGTCGTAGAGGGCCTTTTTGTCCTCCGGCAGTAGGTACACGCCGCTGAGGAAGTAGGTCATCTTCGCGTCGTACTTCTTGGCCACCTCGCGGAAGTGGGAGAACAGTTTCTGGCTGTCCTCCCCCGCGCCGTCCCAGGAGAAGACCACGAACTGCGGCGGCTTCCGGCCCGGTGCCAGGCGCGTGGCCGAAGGCAGCCGCGGCTGAACCCCGGTGTAGGCGGTTGAACCGTCACCGATCAACCTGACCGCCCCTTTGGGAGCAGCGGCAGGAGAACGTTCCTCCGAGCCAGGTGCCGCCCTCCTGCCCGACGTCGAACCGGCACCGTCCGGGACCGAGCAGCCGGCCAGGCCTCCCGCCAGCACCAGGGTCATAGCCACGGTTCTCACGGCGAGCCTCTTCTTTGCGGCCACCATCCGTCCACCCTCTTTCTTCCAGGAGTCGGGCTTCGTAGTGCCGATACGGCGCGGCCAACGTCGCACGCACTTGCCGGAAGATCGGTACGACACATCAGATGAAAAGCTGCTTAATCACCTGAAAGAGGTAGATAAGAGGCTATCTGCTCGAAAGCATGGACAGTTTTCTTTACTTAGCATTACGATTCATTTACCGAGAGTTGCCACATTCCACCGCTGCATGCCGTGACCCACGGCCGCGCCCCTATCGAACACGCGACCGCGCTGCCCCGGAGGAGAGGGACCATGCCTGCCTGTGCCCCTGCACGCAACGACCGCTCATCACGCAGTTCGCGCCCATCCCGCTCGTCGGGGTTCAAGCGACCGCACAGCCCGCCACCACCTGACGGTCACCGGTTCCGCGTCTCGGGTGCCGACCTGTCCGCGTCCATCACGGTCTTCCTGATCGCCGTTCCCATGTCGCTCGGTCTAGCCGTCGCCATGGGTGCCCCGCTCGCAGCCGGGCTGGTGTCCGCGGCCATCGGCGGTATCGTCGCCGGCCTACTCGGTGGCACGCCCCTTCAGGTCAGTGGTCCCTCCGCCGGGCTCACCGTGGTCACAGCCGAGTTGATCCAGTTGTACGGCTGGCGCACGACGTGCGCCATCACCGTCGGCGCCGGGCTGCTGCAGATCCTGCTGGGGTCACTGAGGGCGGCTCGCAGCGCACTCGCCGTCAGCCCGGCCATCGTGCACGGCACTCTCGCGGGCATCGGTGTGGCCATCGCGCTCGCCCAGCTGCACGTGGTGCTGGGTGGCACCCCCCAGAGTTCCGCCCTCGACAACGCCTGGGCACTGCCCGCCCAGTTGGCACGCATCAGCCCCGCCGCACCAGCCGTCGGAGCACTGACCATCGCCCTGCTCGTCCTGTGGCCGCGACTGCCCGGACGCCTCGGAGGAGCACTCGGCAGAATTCCCGCCGCGCTCGTCGCCGTCGGGGTCGCGACGGCCGTCGCAGCCGTGGCCATGCCCGGGATCGCCCGGGTCGACCTCCCCTCCTGGAGTTCGCACGCCTTCGGCGAACTGCCGCGCGGTCCTGTGGCGGCCCTCGCCACCGCGGTGTTCACGGTCATGCTCGTGGCCAGCCTGGAATCGTTGCTCGCCGCCGTGTCCGTGGACAAACTGGCTGCCGATCGTGCATCCGCCATCGCCAGGGACGGGGCGACTCCGTCCTTGCCCGTCAAACGTTCCGACCTCGACAGGGAACTTCGCGCCCAGGGCATCGCCAACGTGTTGTCCGGGGCGCTCGGCGGGCTCGCCGTATCCGGGGGCGCCGTCAGGAGTTCGGCCAACGTGCGGGCCGGAGCGACGGGCCGGGCCGCCACCGTGCTGCACGGGGTCTGGATGTTGCTGGCTGCCGCGCTGCTCGTCACGGTGCTCGAGTGGATTCCGCTGGCCGCCCTTGCCGCCCTCGTCATGGTGGTGGGGATCCAGATGGTCAACTTCGCCCACATCCGCAACGTCCACAGACACCGCGAGTTCGTGGTCTACGGGGCCACGATCAGCGGGGTGATCACCGCGGGCGTGCTCATGGGCGTGGCCGTCGGGATCCTGGCGGCAGTGGCCATCGCCCTCCAGCGCCTCGCCCGCACGCGCATCACGGTCACCGAGGAGGACGGCCGGTATCTGGTCTCCGTGCGCGGGCAGCTGACCTTCCTTGCGGTCCCCCGGCTCAGCCGGCTGCTCAACCACCTGCCGGTGAGTGCCGACGTGATCCTGGAGCTGGACGGGTTCTTCATGGACCACGCCGCGTACGAGACCATCCAGGACTGGTACACCGCCCGGACCTCCATCGGCGGCAGGACCATCCTGACCGGGCGCGCGGGGGGCCGGATCGCCGAGCCCGGGTCGGCCGCCCACAGCTGCTGCCGCCCATGGACGCCATGGCGCAACCACCACTGTCACGAACTGGCCGCGCACACCGCCGACGACGCCACCCGACCTGGCAACGCGACCGACCGCACCATCGGCGTCCCCCTGGCGAAAGCGACCCCCCAGGACGCCTTCGGTGCAGCGGCGATGATTGCCTCAGCGGCCATCACGCCCGGCAGACCGAGCCGGCACCGGTTGCTCAGCGGGCTCAGTTCGTTCCAGCGCACCACCGCGCCGCTGGTCCGTGAGGAGCTGGCCCGGCTCGCGACCGAGGGTCAACGCCCCTCCCAGCTGTTCATCACGTGCGCCGATTCCCGCCTGATCACCAGCATGATCACGGCGAGCGGTCCGGGCGACCTCTTCACCGTGCGTAACGTCGGGAACCTCGTGCCGCCTCCGGAAGCCGACAGCGCGGAAAACAACGACGACTCCGTGGCTGCCGCGATCGAGTACGCGGTGGATGTGCTGGGGGTCGAGTCCATCACGGTCTGCGGACACTCCGGGTGCGGGGCCATGCAGGCCCTGCTGGATGCCCCGCCGGAGGCACCGGTGACTCCGCTGTGGCGGTGGCTGCGGCACGGCCGGCCGAGCCTGGAGCGTATGGGCTCCCGGCACCACTCCTGGGCCCGGATCGCCGGGCGTCTGCCCACGGACGCGGTGGAGCAACTCTGCCTGACCAATGTCGTGCAGCAACTGGAACATCTGCGCGCGCACGACTCGGTGTCGCGCCGACTCGCCGCCGGAACCCTGCAGTTGCACGGCATGTACTTCCACGTCGGCGAAGCACAGGCCTACCTGCTCACCGAGGGTGCCAGTGCCGGGACGGGACCTGACGAGGTGTTCGCCAGGGTCGCTCCCTGGGCCGAATACGAGACCGACCCCCATGCGCCGCCGAGTGCACAGTCCCGCACATCCCCCACTCCCGCGGCGGCGCGCGAGGTGCCCGACACCGCGGTCGGCGTCTGAACCTCCCCCGCTCCCCGTCCGTGAGACCTTGTGGTTCCGCTTCCGCGCCGCAGGAAATGCGCGTGGAAGCGGAGCCCCATACACGAAACACAGGTCTAAACCAATTCCCGGCAGACACTTGTCACCTGGCCCGCAGCCTGATGAGCTGTCCTCCGGGACACAACGGACACCCTGGGAATGGGAGATGTCGTGAGCAACGAAAGCCTGGCCAATCTGCTCAAGGAGGAGCGGCGGTTCGCACCGCCTGCCGATCTGGCCGCGAACGCCAACGTGACAGCGGAGGCGTACGAACAGGCCGCTGCGGACCGGCTGGGCTTCTGGGCCGAGCAGGCCCGCCGCCTGACCTGGGCCGCGGAGCCTACCGAAACGCTCGACTGGAGCAATCCGCCCTTCGCCAAGTGGTTCGCGGACGGCAAGCTCAACGTCGCCTACAACTGCGTGGACCGGCACGTCGAGGCGGGTAACGGAGACCGGGTCGCCATCCACTTCGAAGGTGAGCCGGGTGACAGCCGTTCGATCACCTACGCCGAGTTGAAGGACGAGGTGTCGAGGGCGGCCAATGCCCTGACGGAGCTCGGTGTCACCAAGGGCGACCGGGTCGCCGTCTACCTGCCCATGATCCCCGAGGCCGCCGTGGCCATGCTGGCCTGCGCCCGCATCGGCGCCGCGCACTCGGTCGTCTTCGGCGGTTTCTCCGCGGACGCCATCGCCGCCCGCATCCAGGACGCGGACGCCAAGGTCGTCATCACCGCCGACGGCGGTTACCGCCGGGGCAAACCGTCCGCGCTCAAGCCGGCGGTGGACGACGCCGTCTCCCGCTTCGAGAGCGTCGAGCACGTCGTCGTGGTCCGGCGCACCGGGCAGGACACCGCCTGGACCGAGGGCCGGGACGTCTGGTGGCACGAGATCACCGGCCGGCAGTCCGCCGAGCACAAGCCCGAGGCCTTCGACGCCGAGCAGCCCCTCTTCATCCTGTACACCTCCGGGACCACAGGTAAGCCGAAGGGCATCCTGCACACCTCGGGGGGCTACCTCACCCAGGCGGCCTACACCCACCACGCGGTCTTCGACCTCAAGCCCGAGTCGGACGTGTACTGGTGCACCGCCGACATCGGATGGGTGACGGGCCACTCCTACATCGTCTACGGGCCGCTGGCCAACGGGGCGACCCAGGTCATGTACGAGGGCACCCCCGACACCCCGCACCAGGGACGGTTCTGGGAGATCGTCCAGAAGTACGGCGTCACGATCCTCTACACCGCGCCGACCGCGATCCGTACGTTCATGAAGTGGGGAGACGACATCCCCGCCAAGTTCGACCTGTCGTCGCTGCGCGTCCTCGGTTCGGTGGGTGAGCCGATCAACCCGGAGGCGTGGATGTGGTATCGCAAGCACATCGGCGCGGACAAGTGCCCTGTCGTGGACACGTGGTGGCAGACCGAGACCGGTGCGATGATGATCTCGCCGCTCCCCGGTGTCACCGCGACCAAGCCCGGTTCGGCGCAGCGCGCCCTGCCCGGCATCTCCGCGACGGTCGTCGACGACGAGGCTCGCGAGGTCCCGGACGGCGGGGGTGGTTACCTCGTGCTGACCGAACCATGGCCGTCGATGCTCCGCACCATCTGGGGAGACGACCAGCGCTTCCTCGACACCTACTGGTCGCGTTTCGAGGGCAGGTACTTCGCGGGTGACGGCGCCAAGAAGGACCAGGACGGCGACGTGTGGCTGCTGGGCCGTGTCGACGACGTCATGCTCGTCTCCGGGCACAACATCTCGACGACGGAGGTCGAGTCGGCCCTCGTGTCGCACCCCGCGGTCGCCGAGGCGGCCGTGGTCGGAGCCAACGACGCGACGACCGGCCAGGCCATCGTCGCGTTCGTGATACTGCGCGGCACCGCCACCACCTCCGAGGAGCTCGTCGCCGAGCTCCGCAACCACGTCGGCGCCACGCTCGGCCCGATCGCGAAGCCCAAGCGGGTCCTGCCGGTCGCCGAGCTGCCGAAGACCCGATCCGGCAAGATCATGCGCCGCCTGCTGCGCGATGTCGCCGAGAACCGCGAGCTCGGTGACGTCACCACGCTGACCGACTCCTCGGTCATGTCCCTGATCCAGACGCAGCTGCCCTCGGCGTCCTCCGAGGACTGAGCGCTCGCAGACGTACGACCCCGAGGGGCGCCCGGCAACAGGCCGCGCGCCCCTCGGTGCGTGCGGCGCCCGCCCGTCCACTGCTTCCAGGGGTCTACCCCCCGCCTCACCCCGGGCGGAGCCCTCGGGTAGGTGCACCGCCCCACCCCCTGGCGGAGCCGCCTCGAGACAGCCACCTCACCCGGGGCGGATCCGCCGTGGACACACCCGCCGCACCCGGGCGGAGCCGATGGGCGGAGTCCGGTATCCGGGTAGAGTGGTGACTTCTGCGACAGGGCGGGTCCGCCGGTCGACACAACTCCACACACATCTCCACAGGGGCGCCGGGAAGTCTGGTCGGCATGTGCTTCGCCATGCCATAGCTGCCGTTCCCCGACCGGAGGTCCCCCGTGGCCGCGCCCCCTTCCCAGCCGCCTCGCCCCACCCTGTTCGGCAGGCTCTCCCTGCCCGAGCGGAACTTCGTCGCCGATGCGCTCCGTGCCGAGACGGTCGGCGGCGTCCTTCTCCTGGTCGCTGCTGTCGCGGCACTGATCTGGGCGAACACCTTCGGCTCCAGTTACGCGGCCGTCAGCAGCTTCCACTTCGGTCCCGAAGCACTGGGGCTCCACCTCTCGGTGGCCCACTGGGCGGCCGACGGCCTGCTCGCCGTGTTCTTCTTCGTCGCGGGCGTCGAACTCAAGCGTGAGATGGTCGCGGGCGAACTGCGGGACCCCAAGGCCGCCGTCCTCCCCGTCGCCGCGGCACTGTGCGGAATGGCCGTCCCCGCCGTCGTCTACACCCTGACGGTGGTGGTGGGCGGGGGGTCCAGGGCCGGCTGGGCCGTGCCCACCGCCACCGACATCGCGTTCGCGCTCGCCGTCCTGGCCGTCATCGGTGCGTCGCTGCCATCGGCGCTGCGCGCCTTTCTGTTGACGCTCGCCGTGGTCGACGACCTCTTCGCCATCCTGATCATCGCGATCTTCTTCACCGACACCCTCGACTTCTTGGCCCTCGGGGGGGCGGTCGTCGGCCTGGCCGTCTTCTACGTGCTGCTGCGCGCCGGCGTCCGGGGCTGGTACGTCTACCTGCCGCTCGCCCTCGTCATCTGGGGGCTGATGTACAACAGCGGCGTGCACGCCACCATCGCCGGCGTGGCCATGGGCCTCATGCTGCGCTGCAGTCGTCGGGAGGGCGAGTCGCAATCCCCTGGTGAGCGCGTCGAACACCTGGTACGCCCGCTGTCGGCCGGCATCGCCGTGCCCCTGTTCGCACTGTTCTCGGCGGGTGTCACCCTCAAGGGCGATGCTGTGGCCGGCGTGTTCACCAGGCCGGAAACGCTCGGCGTGGTTCTCGGCCTGGTCGTCGGGAAGGCCGTCGGCGTTTTCGGCGGCACATGGCTGGTCACCCGGTTCACCAAGGCCCGGCTGAACGAGGATCTGGCCTGGGCGGACGTGTTCGCCCTGGCCGCGCTCGCAGGAATCGGCTTCACCGTTTCGCTGCTCATCGGTGAGCTCGCGTTCACGGGCGACGAGGACATGATCAACGAAGTCAAGGCCGCGGTTCTCCTCGGTTCGCTGATCGCCGCCGTACTCTCCGGTGTACTGCTGAAACTCCGGGTACGCAGGTACCGGGCCCTGTACGAGGCGGAGGAGCTCGACGAGGACCGGTCGGGTGTGCCCGACGTCTACGAACAGGACGACCCGGACTATCACCTGCGGATGGCCGCCCTGTACGAGGGGAAGGCGGCCGAGCACCGCCGCCTTGCCGAACAGGCGGGGGGAGCGAGCGGCAAGCCGGACAGTCCGGCATGATCTGACATCGGATGTACGGAAGAGGAGAGGGAGTCAGGGATGAGCGACCCCAGCAACTATGCGGGCAGCACCGACCGTAGTCTCGGGCAGCTGTTCGCTTCGGCGACCGCCGAGATGTCGGCGCTGGTGCACGACGAGATCGCCCTGGCCAAGGCCGAGGTGCGGCAGGACGTCAAACGCGGCGCCATCGGCAGCGTGGCGTTCATCGTCACCGGTGTGCTGCTCCTGTTCGCGATTCCGATGCTGAGCTTCGCGGCGGCCTACGGGATCCACAACCTGGGGCTCGGCCTGGCCTGGTCGTTCCTGATCGTGGGTGGCGCGTTCATCCTTCTGGGCATCCTGCTCGCCCTGTTCGGCCTCGCCAAGTTCAAGAAGGTCAAGCCGCCGGAGAAGTCCATCGCCTCCGCCAAGCAGACCGCGGCTGTCCTCCAGGGCGTCAAGCCGCACCCCCGCCCCGCCGTCTCCGCCCGCGCGATCGAGCGCGCGCAGGGGAGCACCCTCGCGGACAAGGCCATCGAGAGCCGCCCGGTCCAGGACGAGGCGAGTTCTGTGGCACGCTCATCGACATGACCGTTCCCGATATGAGCGCAGCCGGCCCCACGGTGCCGTTGGGTCCGGCCGCCGGGACCGGTGGCCCGGTCCGCCTCGACGGCCCCTGGACCCACCGCGACGTGGCGGCGAACGGTGCCCGTTTCCACATCGCGGAGCTCGGTGACGGGCCGCTGGTACTGCTGCTGCACGGCTTCCCGCAGTTCTGGTGGACCTGGCGCCACCAGATCACGGCACTGGCCGACGCCGGTTTCCGTGCCGTCGCGATGGATCTCCGGGGCGTGGGCGGCAGTGACCGCACGCCCCGCGGTTACGACCCCGCCAATCTGGCGCTCGACGTGACCGGCGTGATCCGGTCGCTCGGTGAGCCGGACGCGGCACTCGTCGGACACGACATGGGCGGTTACCTCGCCTGGACCGCCGCTGTGATGCGTCCGAAGCTGGTACGCCGGCTGGCGGTGTCGTCGATGCCCCATCCGCGTCGCTGGCGCTCATCGATGCTCTCCGACGTGGCGCAGTCGCGGGCCGGTTCGCACATCTGGGGCTTTCAGCGGCCGTGGGTTCCGGAGCGTCAGCTGGTGGCGGACGAAGCCGCGTTGGTCGGACGGCTCATCCAGGGCTGGTCGGGTCCCCGCACTTCCGAATTCCCCGATGACGCGGCCCTGGACGTCTACCGGCGGGCGATGTGCATCCCGTCGACGGCGCACTGCTCGGTCGAGCCGTATCGCTGGATGGTGCGCTCCCTGGCCCGTCCTGACGGCATCCAGTTCAACCGGAGGATGAAGCGGCCGGTGCGCGTACCGACGCTGCACCTGCACGGTTCTCTCGATCCGGTGGTCAGGACCCGCAGTTCCGCGGGTTCGGGGGCCTACGTCGAGGCGCCCTACCGATGGCGACTTTTCGACGGTCTGGGTCACTTCCCCCACGAGGAGGATCCGGCCGGTTTCTCAGCCGAACTCATCAACTGGCTCAAGGATCCCGAGCCGGATCGGTAGCCGTGTAAAACAGGTGTCCGACGGGCGGCGACTTGCCTGCCGCATAGGCCGATTGGCTGACTCGCGCGCGATTACCGACCTTGGGTCAGGGGCAGACGTCGGGTATGGGCTGGACGCGCGACTTCACTGACGCAGCACGCAACCGCCGCTCGACCGCTCCTGATGGTCCGAGCGTTCACGAGGGGGGCGGCTCCCTGAGCCGGGTGCACGATGTGAGCGAGTTTCATGATCTCCGGTTGGGCATTCCGCGCATCCTCCACCGTCGGGCACGCTGGGTGTCGGCGCGGCTGCGCCATCCCCGGACGTGACGCGCGGGACGCCCGCCGGCTCGGCGGAACGTCACGACCGGTACGGATGCACGGAACTCTGCGCCGTCGGGTCGGCCGGTGTGCCGAGGTACCCGGGGCACGGACGGGGCGCCACCGGGGCGACACGGCCTACAGCGCGCAGCCCTGGCTGTCGACCTGCTGGACAGCGGACCTGCCGAGATCGATGTCCTCCCGGATCTCATCAGCCGTGAGGGCGTATCCGGTGTCGGGGTCGTCGAGCGACTTGGCGAAGACCACGCCGTACACCCTGCCGTCGGGTGTGAGCAGCGGGCCGCCGGAGTTGCCCTGACGGACTGTCGCGAACAGGGAGTACACGTCGCGCTGCACGGTGCCGCGGTGGTAGATGTCCGGTCCTCCGGCGTCGATGCGGCCACGGATGCGGGCGGAGCGGACGTCGTAGCCGCCGTTCTCCGGGAAGCCGGCGACGATGGCGCCGTCACCGGTCGCGGCGTCGTGCTCCGTGTCGGTGAAGCGCAGCGGCTCGGCGTCGAGGTCGGGGACGTCGAGCACGGCGATGTCACGCTGCCAGTCGTAGAGGACGACCCTCGCGTCGTGGAGCCGGCCTTCGCCGCCGATCTGGACCGTCGGCTCGTCGACCCCGCCGACCACGTGTGCGTTGGTCATGACCCGGCGGTCGGAGAAGACGAACCCGGTGCCCTCGAGCACCTTGCCGCAGCCGGGTGCCATGCCGACGACCTTGACGATGGATCTCTTGGCGCGGGAGGCGACAGGGCTGCCGGCCAGCGCCGGGTCGGGCGCCTGGACCTCGGTGATGGGTTCGTTGTCGAAAGGGCTGAAGACCTGTGGGAAGCCGTTCTGCGCGAGGACGGACGAGAAGTCCTTGAACCAGCTGGACGCCTGGTCCGGCATGACGCGGTCGACCCCCAGCAGGACCGATGAGTTGCGGACCGCCCTGCCGACCGTCGGCAGCGTGGTCTGTGCCAGCAGCAGACCGAGCAGCCAGCCGACCAGCAGCATGGCCACCACGTTCACCAGGGCGCCTCCGGTCGCGTCCAGGGCCCGCGCCGGTGACCACGTGATGTAGCGGCGGAGCTTGTTGCCCAGGTGGGTGGTGCACGCCTGGCCCACGGAGGCACACACCACCACGATCACCACGGCGACGATCGCGGCCGTCGAGGAGACCTCCGACCCGTCGGTCGTCTTGTCCCAGATCACCGGGAGCAGGTAGACGGCCACCAGGCCGCCGCCCAGGAAGCCGATCACGGACAGGATGCCGACGACGAAACCCTGGCGGTAGCCGATCACCGCGAACCACACGGCGCCGACCAGCAGCAGGATGTCCAGCACGTTCACCGTCTATTGCCTCGCAGATTCGTCACCTGGCCCGTCCGGTTCGACGGGGTCCGGGCCAGGCCCGGAACAGCGCAGCACGGGTCAGCCTGTCATGCGCGCCAGTCGAGCGGCACCTGCCTGTCCCGGTCCCACGGGCGTTCCCAGCCCGCGTAGTGGAGGAGGCGATCGATCACGCCGGCCGTGAAGCCCCAGACGAGTGCGGATTCGACCAGGAATGCCGGGCCCTGATGGCCACTCGGGTGCACGGCCGTCGCGCGGTTGGCCGGATCCGTGAGATCCGCCACGGGGACGGTGAAGACCCGGGCGGTCTCGGCCGGATCGACCACTCCGACCGGGCTGGGCGTCCGCCACCAGCCGAGGACGGGCGTGACCACGAAGCTGCTCACCGGGATGTACAGCCGTGGCAGCACGCCGAAGATCTGGACACCCGCGGGATCGAGGCCGGTCTCCTCCTCCGCTTCCCGCAACGCCGCTCTGAGCGGCCCGGTGGTCCCCGGGTCGCCGTCCTCGGGGTCGAGGGACCCGCCGGGGAAGGACGGCTGGCCGGCATGGGAGCGCAGGCTGCCCGAGCGCTCCATCAGAAGGAGCTCCGGACCGCGTTCGCCCTCGCCGAAGAGGACGAGGACTGCGGACTGGCGGCCCGCACCACTCTCCGGAGGCAGGAACCGGCTGAGCTGCTGCGCGCGGACGCTCCCCGCGGCCCGGGCCACGGGGCCCAGCCAGCCGGGCAGGCCCTCGGTCGAGACGGTGATCGCGCTGTCGTCCGGCATTCCTGGATCCCTGGTGGCCGCCTCTCGTGCGGTCCTCGTGCTCTGTACGTCCGTCATGGGCACCCCCGTCGCTCCCAACGCCTGCCGCCGGCCATTTCGTTCCGAGCGGTGCCGTCGGGCACGCTCGCGGGGCCGCCGCTCACGCGGCTCCCGAAGGCGGGGCAGGCCTGCCCGGATAGTCCGGAGGCGGACTGAGCCGCTGGCCCGGGTAGCCGCCCATCTCGTACTTCAGAAGCTTCTTCGCCTTCTCCGGGTCCGTCTCGCCCTCGCCGTACGCGGGGCAGAGGGGTGCGATCGGGCAGGCACCGCAGGCGGGCTTACGGGAGTGGCAGATGCGCCGGCCGTGGAAGATGACGCGGTGGGACAACATCGTCCAATCGCTCTTGGGGAAGATCGCGGCGATGTCCGCCTCGACCTTCTCCGGGTCTTCCTGCTCGGTCCACTTCCAGCGGCGGACGAGCCGCCCGAAGTGGGTGTCCACGGTGATGCCGGGCACGCCGAACGCATTGCCGAGCACGACGTTCGCCGTCTTGCGGCCGACGCCGGGCAGTGTCACGAGGTCTTCCAGGCGGCCGGGTACCTCACCCCCGAAATCGTCCCTGAGCGAGGCCGACAGGCCCATCAGCGAGCGGGCCTTCGCCCGGAAGAACCCGGTCGGCCGGATGATCTCCTCCAGCTCCTCGGGGACGGCGGCCGCCATGTCCTCGGGGCTCGGGTAGCGGGCGAAGAGGGCGGGCGTGGTCTGGTTCACCCTCAGGTCGGTGGTCTGGGCGGAGAGGACCGTGGCCACGAGCAGCTCGAACGGATTGCGGAAGTCCAGCTCGGGATGCGCGTACGGATAGACGTCTGCGAGCTCGCGGTTGATCCGGCGGGCACGGCGGACCATGGCCAGGCGTGACTCGGGCTTCGCGCCGCTCCTCGCCGGCCGTGCCGCCCGCGACGCGGCGTCCGGCCGGCCTCCGCCGGCTCCGGCACCGGCGCCCTTCGCGGACGGCGCCGCGCTCCGGCCCTGTGGCGCCTCGGTCGACCCCTTTGCGGCTTTTTTCCGGCTTCGCGGGGCCTGTTCGCCCACAGCGGAATTCTCGTCCTCGGACACCCCATCAGCCCCCTTGGCCTGCGCTCTCACCGGCTTCCCGGACACTCCGCCAGCCTAGAGCCACGGACCGACATCCGCCCCGGTCATCGCGCATCCATGCCCGATCGGCCCCCTGCCGTAGGGTCCGGCACGCCCGTGCGTCAAACTGGTTTGTGATCGATCGCACTGTTTTACCGTCCGGCATCATGGGGACCACGCTTCCCTGAACAGGCCGACAAGGAGAGAACTCGTGGACGACGTTCTGCGGCGCGCCCCGCTTTTCGCGGCGCTCGATGACGAGCAGGCCGCGGAGCTCCGCGCCTCGATGAGTGAGGTGACCCTCGCGCGCGGTGACGCGCTGTTCCATGAGGGCGACCCGGGGGACCGCCTCTACGTGGTGACCGAGGGCAAGGTGAAGCTCCACCGCACGTCCCCCGACGGCCGGGAGAACATGCTGGCCGTCCTCGGACCCGGCGAGCTGATCGGGGAGCTCTCGCTCTTCGACCCGGGCCCGCGCACCGCCACCGCGACGGCGCTCACCGAGGTCAAGCTGCTCGGCCTCGGCCACGGCGACCTCCAGCCCTGGCTGAACGCGCGCCCCGAGGTGGCCACCGCGCTGCTGCGCGCCGTCGCCCGCCGGCTGCGCAAGACCAACGACCAGATGTCCGACCTGGTCTTCTCCGACGTGCCGGGCCGGGTCGCCCGTGCGCTCCTGGACCTGTCGCGCCGCTTCGGCGTGCAGTCCGAGGAGGGCATCCACGTCGTGCACGACCTGACCCAGGAGGAACTGGCCCAGCTGGTGGGCGCCTCCCGCGAGACGGTCAACAAGGCCCTCGCGGACTTCGCGGGCCGCGGCTGGCTCCGCCTTGAGGCACGGGCCGTGATCCTGCTGGACGTGGAGCGGCTGGCGAAGCGGTCGCGCTGACGCCCTGCGCACGGCCGCTTCGCGAGGCCCCGCCGGACTGCGGGGCCTCTCGCGTTCCGGTGACCCGGACGGCGGTGACAGCCCGGACCTACTCGCCCGGCCGGATCAGTCCGTGCTCGGCGAGGTACTCCAGCTGGGCCCGGACCGAGAGTTCCGCCGCGGGCCACAGTGAGCGGTCGACATCGGCGTAGACGGCCGCCACGACCTCCCCGGGCGTGCGGTGTCCCGCCTCCACGGCCGTTTCGACCTGGGCCAGCCGGTGGGCCCGGTGGGCCAGGTAGAACTCGACGGCGCCCTGCGCGTCGTCCAGCACGGGGCCGTGCCCGGGCAGGACGGTGGCGACCCCGTCGTCGGTGGTCAGCGAGCGCAGCCGGCGCAGCGTGTCCAGGTAGTCGCCCAGCCGCCCGTCCGGATGCGCGACGACCGTCGTGCCCCTGCCGAGGACCGTGTCGCCCGTCAGCACCGCGCGGTCGGCGGGGAGGTGGAAGGACAGCGAGTCCGCGGTGTGACCCGGGGTGGGCACCACCCGGAGTTCGAGACCGCCCGTGGTGATCACGTCTCCCGCCGCCAGCCCCTCGTCCCCGAGTCGCATGGCGACGTCCAGGGCGCGCACCTTCGTGCGGGTGAGCTCGGCGAAGCGCGCGGCGCCCTCCGCGTGGTCCGGATGGCCGTGCGTCAGCAGGGTGAGACCGACGCGCCGCCCGGCACGCTCCGCGGCGGCGGCGACGGCCCGCAGGTGCCCGTCGTCGAGCGGCCCCGGATCGATCACGACCGCCAGGTCCGAATCGGGCTCGGCGACGATCCAGGTGTTCGTGCCGTCCAGTGTCATCGCGGAGGCGTTGGGTGCGAGGACGTTGACCGTACGGGCCGTGGCGGGGCCGGAGAGGACTCCGCCCCGAGGCTGCCCTGGCAGTGCCACGGCGTCGCTCATGGCGTGCCCCCGTCCGCCCGGCCGGGGTCCCCCGTACCGGACGCCTCCCCGGCCGCAGCCGGTACGTGCTTGGTGAACTCATCGTGTCCCGGCCAGCTCAGGACCAAGGTGTCACCCTCCATACGGGCTTCTGCCAGCACCGGGGCGAGGTCCTGGGCATCCGCTGCCTCCAGGGCCCCGGCGGCCGTCCCGTACGGCCTCAGCGCCCGCAGGGTGGCCACGGTCGGCGGCATCATCAGCAGTTCACCCCGGTCGTAACCGCCGAGGGCGTCCCCGGGGCGCATCCAGACGGCCCGGTCGGCCTCGGTGGAGGCGTTCCGGGTGCGCTGGCCTTCCGGGAGCGCGGCCACGAAGAACCAGGTGTCGTACCTGCGCGGCTCGAACTCCGGAGTGATCCAGCGCGCCCACGCGCCCAGCAGGTCGGACCGCAGCACGAGGCCACGGCGGTCCAGGAAGTCGGCGAAGGACAGCTCGCGGGCGACGAGGGCCTCGCGGTCGGCCTCCCAGCCCGCACCCGTGGTGTCGCTCACGACCGACGCGGCGGTCGGCCCGGCCAGTAGGACGCCCGCCTCCTCGTACGTCTCGCGGACCGCCGCGCAGACGACGGCCTGCGCCTCGGCGGCCGTGTCGAGGCCCAGCCGCTCGGCCCAGCTCTCCAGGGGCGGCCCGGCCCATGCCACGAGGTGGTCGTCGTCGCGCGGGTCGACCCCGCCACCCGGATAGGCGTACGCGCCGCCGGCAAAGGCCATCGAGGTCCGCCGCCGGAGCATGTGGACGGCCGGGCCCCGGTCGTCCGCCCCCGGAAGGCCGTCGCGCAGCAGCATCACCGTGGCCGCGCGCCGGGGGGTCACGGCCTCCAGGCCGCCGCTGGCGAGGGCCCGGATCCGGGCGGGCCATTCCGGTGGGTACCACTGACCGTTGGGCATGGCCCGGAGGCTATCCGGAACCGCGCCGATGTTCGAGACCGGCCGGTGCACGAGGGCGGGGCGGCCGTTCGGTCCGCGCTGCCGCCCCTGACGCGCGCGATCCCGCCCCACCGGGAAGGGCGGCGGGGCGGGATCGGCGTGACGTACGGCTCAGTCCTCGACGAGCTCGACCTGGATCTCGATCTCCACCGGTGCGTCCAGCGGGAGCACCGCCACGCCGACGGCGCTGCGCGCGTGCACACCCCTGTCGCCCAGGACGGCACCCAGCAGCTCGCTCGCGCCGTTGACGACGGCGGGCTGTCCGGTGAAGTCGGCGGCAGAGGCGACGAAGCCCACGACCTTCACGACGCGGGCGATCCGGTCCAGGTCACCGGTGACCGACTTCACGGCGGCCAGGGCGTTCAGCGCGCAGGTTCTCGCGAGCTCCTTCGCCTCGTCCGGGGTGACCTCGGCGCCGACCTTGCCGGTCACGGCGAGCTTGCCGTCCACCATCGGCAGCTGGCCGGAGGTGTACACGTACACCCCCGAGCGCACCGCCGGCTGGTACGAGGCCAGCGGCGGTACGACAGCCGGCAGCGTCAGTCCGAGCTCGGCGAGCTGTGCCTCTACGGCGCCCGCCACTACGACTTCTCCCGCTTCAGGTAGGCCACGAGCTGCTCGGGGTTCGGGCCGGGCACGACCTGGACCAGCTCCCAGCCGTCCTCGCCCCAGGTGTCCAGAATCTGCTTGGTCGCGTGCACGAGAAGGGGCACGGTCGCGTATTCCCACTTGGTCATGGGCCGACTGTAATGCCTGGCACAGGCGGCCTCGTGCGTAGCCTGCCCGCGGACTGGTTAGGCTCGAAGACGTGAGCAGGTTCCAGGTCGTCAGCGGCAAGGGCGGTACCGGTAAGACCACGGTCGCCGCCGCCCTCGCGCTCGCCCTCGCGGCCGAGGGCAGGCGCACGCTCCTCGTCGAGGTCGAGGGCAGGCAGGGCATCGCCCAGCTCTTCGGGTCGGAGGCGCTCCCCTACGAGGAACGCCGGATCGCCGAGGCCCCGGGGGGCGGGGAGGTCCACGCGCTGGCGATCGACGCGGAGCGCGCGCTGCTGGACTACCTCCAGATGTTCTACAAACTGGGCAGCGCCGGCCGGGCGCTCAAGAAGCTCGGCGCGATCGACTTCGCCACCACCGTCGCGCCCGGGGTACGGGACGTGCTGCTGACCGGCAAGGCGTGCGAGGCCGTGCGCCGCAAGGACAAGCAGGGCCGCTTCGTCTACGACCACGTGGTCATGGACGCACCGCCGACCGGCCGCATCACCCGTTTCCTCAACGTCAACGACGAGGTGGCGGGGCTTGCGCGGATCGGCCCGATACACAATCAGGCCCAGGCCGTGATGCGCGTCCTGAAGTCCCCCGAGACCGCGGTCCACCTGGTGACGCTGCTGGAGGAGATGCCGGTCCAGGAGACGGCGGACGGCATCGCGGAGCTGCGCGCCGCCGAGCTGCCCGTGGGCCGGATCGTGGTGAACATGGTGCGGCCCCACCTGCTGGACGAGGACGCGCTCCGCACGGCGTCGGGGGCCCGTCGCAAGGAGCTCGCCAAGGCTCTGACCCGGGCCGGCGTGACCGGCTCGGCGGGGCTCGTACGCCCCTTGGTCGAACAGGCCGCCGAACACGCCCAGCGCGTGGGCCTGGAGCGCGAGCAGCGCGCGGTGCTGGCCGGACTGGGACTTCCCACGGCCGAGCTGCCGCTGATGGGCGAGGGTATGACCCTGTCCGGCCTGTACGACCTGGCGGCCGAGATCCGTAAGCAGGACATGGGTGACGGGGCGGCCGACATCGCGGAACACACGGCCGGGGACGGGAGGGGGCGCGGCCCGGGGGGACGAGGCTCCGGACGCGGCGCTTCCGGAGGAGGGGCGGGGTCATGACACCGGGTACGGACATCACGCCGGGACCGCGGGACGGCGACGCACCGGCCCCCGGCACGGACACCACGCCGGTGCCTGGCACCGGCACCGCGCCGGGTCTCGACACGGACGCGTTGCTGGACGACCCGGGGATCCGGATCGTCGTGTGCTGCGGCTCGGGCGGGGTCGGCAAGACCACGACAGCTGCGGCGCTGGGTGTGCGGGCGGCCGAGCGAGGCCGCAAGGCCGTCGTCCTCACCATCGACCCGGCCCGCCGTCTCGCCCAGTCGATGGGCATCGACCGGCTCGACAACGTCCCGCGCCGGGTCGAGGGGATCGACGGCGCCGGCTCGGGCGAACTGCACGCCATGATGCTCGACATGAAGCGCACCTTCGACGAGACCGTCGAGGCGCACACGGATCCCGAGCGGGCCCGCGCCATCTTGGAGAACCCGTTCTACCAGTCGCTCTCCGCCGGATTCGCCGGTACGCAGGAGTACATGGCGATGGAGAAGCTCGGGCAGTTGAGGGCGCGGGACGACTGGGACCTGATCGTCGTCGACACCCCGCCCTCCCGTTCGGCTCTCGACTTCCTGGACGCGCCGAAACGTCTCGGCTCCTTCCTGGACGGCAAGTTCATCCGGTTGCTGATCGCCCCGGCGAAGATCGGCGGGCGGGCCGGGATGAAGTTCCTCAATGTCGGTATGTCGATGATGACCGGGACGCTCGGCAAACTGCTCGGCGGTCAGTTCCTCAAGGACGTACAGACGTTCGTCGCGGCGATGGACTCCATGTTCGGCGGCTTCCGCACCCGGGCCGATGCCACGTACAAGCTGCTGCAGGCACCCGGCACGGCTTTCCTCGTGGTGGCGACGCCCGAGCGGGACGCGCTGCGTGAGGCCGCCTACTTCGTCGAGCGACTGGCCGCTGAGGAGATGCCCCTGGCCGGCCTGGTCCTCAACCGGGTGCACGGCAGCGAGGCCGCCCGGCTCTCCGCGGAGGGGGCGCTCGCGGCCGCAGAAAATCTTGACGGTGTCGGCATTGTGGATCAGACGGCCGGGAAGGCTGGCTCTGGTGACCCGGCGGGCGCGCCCGCCGTCACCCCTCCCGAAGCCCCTGAGACACCGCTCTCCCCCGAGCCGCGCGACCGAACACCCGGCGCACCCGATCCGCTGGACAAAACCGCACAGGAAACCGACCCGCAGGCACAGCTCCGACCTCACGACGACCGGCCCACGCCGCCCGAACGCCCGGCGGACGGGGAAGCCGCCCCGGTCACCGACACCGTCTCCGTCTCCGTCGACCAACTCGCGGCGGGCCTGCTGCGGCTGCACGCCGAGCGGATGCAGGTCGTCGCCCGTGAGCGGCTGACACGTGACCGCTTCACGACGATGCACCCGGAGGTCCCGGTCGCCGAAGTGGCCGCCCTGCCCGGCGACGTGCACGACCTCACCGGCCTTCGGGCCATCGGGGAACGGCTCGCGGCCGCTTCCGCGCCGGATGGACCGTAGGAGCGGTCCGGAGGCTGCCACGGCGACGTCGCCCTGCGGCGGTCAGGTCGCGGCCGTCCTCACCCCCACGGGGCGATCTTCCGCGCCGGCGCACGTCGCGCCCGTGCTCAGCCCCATGACGACCGTCGGCCGAGGTGGCGCAGCGTCCCGCACACGCTCACCCCACGGCGGCCAACGTCTCGTGCAACTCGTCGTCGTCGAGGCCCACGGCCGCGGGCAGCATGCCCGTGGACCGCTCGTACTCGCCGCGCGCGGTCTCCAACAGCCGGCGCCATGACGTCACGGTGGGCCGGCGGCGCAGCAGCGCCCGGCGCTCCCGCTCCGTCATTCCGCCCCACACGCCGAACTCGACGCGATTGTCCAGCGCGTCGGCCAGGCATTCGGTCCGCACCGGGCAACCGGTGCACACCGCCTTGGCCCTGTTCTGCGCTGCCCCTTGTACGAACAATTCATCCGGATCGGTAGTGCGGCAGGCTGCCTGCGCACTCCAGTCGGTTACCCAGCCCATCCCGGCGCCGTCCTCTCCCGAATCGAGGCTCCCCCACGGCGGCAACGGCATATTCACCGCTACCAGTTGAGGACGTTACGGAAGGTGGCGACAGCACAACACCCCCTTCGGGCCCAATCTTGAATGGCCCGAACGGACTATGCGTACGCGGCAGATCACCCAGAGGAGTGATGCGGAGACATGCGGGGCCTTCCCGACTGAATCGGGGCAGAGCGCCCAAGTCGCAATGGACAAACAGTGACACATGAGGCGAATTCGGGAGCGCCTCGGATGTGGCTGAATTGCGCGAGAGCCGTGCACAGGGGTTGATACGCGATCGGACTGCTGTGACAGTTGAAAGCAGCTTAGGCCAACGCCTGCCCGCCTGTCCGGCGAATGGGAAGCCGGCCGCACAGTCCTGTTGCGGTCCGGTCGGGAACCACACCCCACACCGGCCGGCGGGACACGGCGCGGTGCCGGCCGATGCCCGTGGGCACGCGTGCCCGTGTGCCCGTCGGGTGCCTGCCTGACGTCGGTGGAGGCGGATGCCAGGGACGGGTCCGGCCGGGAGGAGGGGGCCCCCGGATGTCACGATCCGGCACTGGAACACCGCGTGAGGCGCCTGCTCCCCCGGAACGCCGCCACCCACGGATTAGGCTGCCCTCATGCCAAAGAAGCGCTCAGGCGGGGGTCTCAGCACGACCCAGCAGGCCGCCAAGTTCCTCGGTGTCGCCGCGCTCTCCGGGGCGGTGCTGGCCGGCATCGCACTGCCGGCCGCCGGGGCACTGGGACTCGCAGCCAAGGGGACGGTCGAGGGATTCGACGAGATCCCGTCCAACCTCAAGACCCCACCGCTGAGCCAGCGGACGACGATCCTGGACAAGGAGGGCGGTGCGATCGCCACCGTCTACTCGCGCGACCGCACCGTCGTCCCGCTCAAGGACATGTCCCCGTACATGCAGGACGCGATCGTCGCGATCGAGGACTCGCGCTTCTACGAGCACGGAGCCGTGGACCTCAAGGGCATCCTGCGCGCGATGAACCGCAACGTGCAGGCGGGCGGAACCGCCCAGGGCGCCTCCACCCTCACCCAGCAGTACGTGAAGAACGTCTTCGTCGAGGAGGCGGGCGACGACCCGGACAAGGTCGCCGAAGCCACCCAGCAGACCCTGGGCCGCAAGGTCCGTGAGCTGAAGTACGCGATCCAGGTCGAGGAGGAGCTCGGCAAGAAGAAGATCCTGGAGAACTACCTCAACATCACGTTCTTCGGGCAGCAGGCCTACGGCGTCGAGGCCGCCTCCCAGCGTTACTTCTCCAAGCACGCCAAGGACCTGAAGCTCGAGGAGGCCGCGATGCTGGCCGGCCTCGTCCAGTCGCCGACCCGCTACGACCCGGTCAACGACAAGGAAGAGGCGACCAAGCGCCGCAACACGGTCCTGCGGCGTATGGCCGCCGTCGGTGACATCTCTCAGGACGAGGCCGGCAAGGCCATCGCCGCCCCGATCGAGCTCAAGGTGAAGAAGCCCAGGAACGGCTGCATCACGGCCGTCAGCGGTTCGGGGTTCTTCTGCGACTACGTGCGCAAGACCATCCTCTCCGACCCCGTCTTCGGCAAGACCGAGGAAGAGCGCTCCAAACTCTGGAACCTCGGTGGCCTGACGATCAGGACCACGCTGTCCCCGCGCGCCCAGGAGGCCGCGAACGAGGCCGCCACCTCCAAGGTCGACAAGGACGACAAGGTCGCCGCTTCGGTGGTGCAGGTCGAGCCGGGCACCGGCAAGATCCTGTCGATGGGCCAGTCCCGCCCGTACGGCCTGGACCAGAAGCAGCACGAGACGGTGCTCAACCTCGCTGTCAGCAACAAGATGGGCGGCAGCACCTTCGGCTTCCAGGTCGGGTCGACGTTCAAGCCCATCACCGCGGCGGCCGCCCTGGAGAAGGGCATCAGCCCGGCGCAGACCTTCGACACCGAGTGGAAGACCTCCCTTCCGCTCAACACGTACAGGACCTGCGACGGCGGCCCCGCCGGCGGCGGTGACTGGTCGGTGCAGAACGAGCTGGAGTCCGAGAAGGGCTCCTTCGACATGACGAGCGCCCTCGGCAAGTCCATCAACACCTACTTCGCGATGCTGGAGCAGAAGGCCGGCCTCTGCGAGACGCTCACGATGGCCAAGAAGGTCGGTTACCAGCGCGGCAACGGCAAGCCGCTCACGGAGAACCCCTCCATCACGCTGGGTACCACGGAGAGCACCCCCCTCGCCATGGCGTCCGCGTACGCCGCGTTCGCCAACCGCGGCACGTTCTGCACCCCGATCGCCATCGAGTCGATCAAGGACACCAACGGCAGGAAGCTGAAGGTGCCGGCGTCCAGCTGTTCACGGGCGATGAGCGAGAACACCGCGGACACGATCAACCAGATGCTCAAGGGGGTCGTCGAGGACGGCACCGGCACCCAGGCCGGACTCAGCGACCGCGACAACGCGGGTAAGACGGGTACGACCGAGAACCGCGTGGACGCCTGGTTCGTCGGCTACACGCCGAACCTGTCCACAGCGGTGTGGGTCGGTGCCGACATCGGCAAGAAGGTGCCGATGTACAACATCAACATCGGCGGCCGGTACTACGACAAGGTCTGCGGCGGCTGCCTTCCGGGTCCCATCTGGAAGACCGCGATGACGGGTGCGCTGAGTGCCTCGGAGACCCCTTCCTTCCACCCGATCACGGTGCCGCGTGCGAAGCCGAAGCCGGACCCGGAGAAGGACAAGGGCCGCGATGACGACGGTGGCGGCAACGAGAAGCCCGGACAGGACCCGATCGGCGGGATCACCTTCCCGCCGGGCGTCATCGGCGGCAACGACGGCGGCGCACGCGGCGGCAACGGCGGCAACGACGGTGGTGCGCGGGGCGGCAACGGTCCCTGACCGTCCGGCTCCCCGCGAGGGACCGAAGGACCCCGCGGGCCGCACGCCCGTGAACGGCGAGGCGGGGGGGGGGGGGGCGCCGCGGGCGCCCCCCCCGCCGGGGCGCCCGGGCGGCGGCCGCCCGACCCCCCCCCCCC
>NZ_JBEXWB010000009.1:0-54700 GCF_040629645.1 Streptomyces sp. NPDC005899
CGCCGGCCGGACGCCCCGGCGGTCGCCCACCGGAGCCGCCGCAGCCCGAGCCGCGCGACGGACGTCGCCGCCACGGCATCCGCCTTCGAGAGGCGACACCGAAAGGGCTCGATGGACCCGGCACAGCGACGTCATCGCCGGCGAGGACCCGCCATCACCTCGTTCGCACCGGCCTTCCTACCAGATCCTGATCTTCGTGATCTTGTGGAGAGGCTCGCCAGGGACGTTGCCGAAATGCCACTTCTCCACGGTCGCGCTGGTCGCAGGCGCACCCAGCCTCGGCACGTACTCCAAGGTGACCTTGTTGTCCCCGGTCCAGATCCGGTCCACGCCGTAGATCGCCACGCTCTGCACGCCCGCGTTGGCGAAGCAGAGGGAGCCGCCTGCGTTGTGAAGCGACAGGAGACCCAGGCCGTTGCAATCGGTGCGGTTGATGGCGGAAGCCGACGAGGCAGGGAGCACGACGGCCATGGCCCCGGCCGCCGCGACTACCGCGAGGCGTGTGATGAAGCGCTTCACCGGTGAGTTTTCCTTCCGTGATGGGTGGTGCCGCCGGGGGCCGTAGCGCACGGCGGCATCGTGGGGACGCAGGCGCGTCCAATCAGCGCAACGTGGAAACGGGCGCTCCCGTTCACCCCTCGAGCGTCTTGCTTCGGGCGCGGTCGCGATCTTTCTCAGCCGTTCACGCACGAACTGAACCTGAGGGGGGCTCCCGCCGTTCCCAGCCTCGGGCTCATCACGCCTCACTGGATCGGGCTGCGGCACGTTTCTGCGCACGGCAGTCGCCGACGGCCGCGCCCAGGACGCCGGTGCCACTCACGAAAGGACCGCACTTCATGCCGGTCATCGACAACCCTCTGCCGAAGCGCGACCGCGAGACCGCGGGTGCGGCGCTGCAGGCGACCTTGGCCGATCTCCTCGACCTGTCCCTGGTGGCCAAGCAGGCTCACTGGAACCTGTACGGTCCGCGCTTCCGCTCGGTCCACGTCCAGCTCGACGAGGCCGCCACCATCGCCAGGAACCACGCCGACACCGTGGCCGAGCGTGCGGCCACCTTGGGCATCAGCCCGGACGGACGGGCCGCGACCATAGCGGGAACCAGCGGGGTGCCCGCCGTCCCGTCGGGCTGGACCAGGGACAGCGACGCCGTCGAGGCCCTGGCGCACGCGCTGTCGGCGGTGACCGGGAGACTGCGTGAGCGCATCGGCGAGATCGGTCCGGTGGACGTCGTCACCGAGGACCTCCTCATCGAACTCGCGGCCGATCTGGAGAAGCAGAGCTGGATGTTCCAAGCGCAGAACCGTGACTGACCGGTCCTCTTGCGGCTGACCGCCCGGCGTGCCGTCCCGTGAGCCGGGCCTGTTCGCCATGGCGTCCGCACGCGGCCTGCTGATCGCTCCTGCGAGGCGGCCCTCGCCCCGCGCACCTGGTGTCGGGCGAAGGCCGCCTCGGCGAGGGCCTTGAGCGGGTGAAGGGCCGGTTCACGGCACCGCCGCGACCAGGGGCGGAGGATCCTCCCGTCCGTCCACCGGCAGGTAGCCGACGCTCTCCACTCCGCGGACCGGCATCCGCGTCGCCCTGGTGCGACGGCTCGCGACCGATCGGTCGGGTACTCGTCCGCCCCGTGCCGGCACGGCGGAGTGAGAAGGCTGGTGCACCGTTGCGTGTCCGCCCCCTCACGGAGTGGCATGTGCATGCATGTCATGAACTGCGGCGATACGTGAACCGCTGTGGCATTCAGCCCGTTGAGTGAGCGAACGGTTGTCGTCCGGAGTGGAGAAGAACATGGTCGTCGAGGGAACGAGCACTGCCCGGTTCGAACCGGTACGAGCGGCGCTGGCAGCGCACCTCGAAGCCGGTGAGGAGCTGGGGGCGTCGATCGCCGTCGATGTGGGCGGGGTCATGGAAGTCGATCTGTGGGGTGGCCACACGGACCGAGCGCGGACGCTACCGTGGCAGCGGGACACCTTGGTGAGCATGTGGTCGACCACGAAGACCCTCACCAATCTCGCGGCCCTCGTCCTCGTCGACCGGGGCGCACTGGACCTGCGACGCCCCGTGGCGCACTACTGGCCCGAGTTCGCCGCCCAGGGGAAGGAACACATCGAGGTGCGGCACGTCCTGTCCCACACCTCGGGACTTTCCGGCTGGGAGCAGCCCTTCACCATGGAGGACCTGTACGACCGGCCTACCGCGAGTGCCCGGCTGGCCGCGCAGGCCCCCTGGTGGGAGCCGGGCTCCGTGTCGGGCTACCACGTGCAGACACAGGGACAGATGGTGGGAGAACTCGTCCGGCGGGTCAGCGGCCGGACGCTGACGGAGTTCGTCGACACCGAGATCGCCGAGCCGGCGCGAGCCGATGTCCAGATCGGCGCGCGTCGGGCCGACTGGCCGCGCATCGCCGATCTGGTGGCCCCTTCGCAGCTTTCCGGGATACCCACCGGCCTCGACCCCGAAGGGATCTTCACCAGGACGTTGCTCGGAAGCCCCGCCCGCGACGAGCACGTGGACACACCGCAGTGGCGCTCCGCGGAACTCGGAGCCGTCAACGGCCACGGCAACGCACGAGGTATGGCCCGTGCCCTCTCCGTCATCTCACGGCGCGGCCAGGTGAACGGCCTCCGGCTTCTCTCTGCGGAGACAGTGGACAAGGTGCTCGACGTACAGGCGGACGGAGTCGACCTGTTCCTGGGCGTCCCCGTCCGCTGGGGCATCGGCTACGCACTCGCCGACCCGAGGACGATGCCGCACATGCCCACCGGCAGAATCTGCTTCTGGGTCGGCCGGGGCGGTTCGATCGTCATGATGGACCTCGACCGGGGCGTCACGTTCGCGTACACGATGAACCGGGTGGGCGACGGGGTCCTCGGCTCGGAACGCACCCACGACTACATCAAGCACGTCTACGCGGTCCTGGAATCCACCGACTGAGGCGCGCAGTCCCCTGTTCGGCGGGAGGCTCCGGCAGCACCACCCGATGACCAGGGCGTCCAGCGGGCACCGGGCCGCGAGGGAGGGGTGGAGCGCCTCGGCTCCGTCGGGCAGGACGAGCAGGACCACGGGCGCGCGGCCGTCGTCCTGCTGGACGGGGCGCGCTCTCCGGTTCGCAGTTCTCGAACCCACGCTGTGGCGCGGCAATCATTCCGTGGCCTGAGGGTTGCGGTGTCCCCTCGGTCATAGGCTCGATCACGTCCGGCAGCCGCTGATCGCGGGGCCCCGCACAGCCCATCCACTGTGCGCGAACGAGCAGCCCGTTCTCGGGTGAACCGGTCCGGCCGTCCGGTCGTCGTACGAGACGAAGGACGCTCCACTCCCCGGTGACCGGCCGAGAGCGACACCTCAGGGCCACTCGAGCCGCAGACCCGCAGCCGCCCGCCGCGCGGCTGCCGCCGACGGCCACCAGCAGTCCGATCCGTGCTGATCACACCCACGGGCGGACGTACGCGAACTCAGTCACCGGCGAGGTGACTCGGGGCCCCGCTCCTCGGACGCACCGGCCTACTCAGCCCGCACGGTCCGTCGCGGACCGACAATCGACCAAGAGGAATGTCAATCATGCGCATCGCCCGCCTGGCCCGCCCGAGCCGCAGATCCGCGCTGCTCGGTGTCACCACGGCCGTAGGCCTGTCCGTCGCCGCCGTCACTCTGCCCACCGCAGCCGGCGCGGCACCCACCACCCACCCCGTACGCCCGACGATCGTGCTGGAACACGGGGCGTTCGCCGACGCCGCGAGTTGGGACGGTGTCGTCACCCGGCTTCAGCGTGCGGGCTATCCGGTGGTGTCCGCCGCCAACCCGCTGCGCGGTCCGGCGACCGATGCCGCCTACCTGCGCAGCGTCCTCGGCCACATCGACGGGCCCGTGGTCCTGGTCGGTCACTCCTACGGCGGCACCGTCATCAGCCAGGCCGCCGCGGGCCTCGAGGACAAGGTGAAGGCGCTGGTCTACATCGCGGCGTTCCTGCCCGACACGGGTGAGAGCTCGATCGGCCTGACGGACAAGTTCCCCGGCAGCACCCTCGGCCAGGCCGTCGAGTCCGTCGACTACGCCCTGCCCGGGGGCGGCCAGGGCGCGGACGTGTACATCAAGCCGGAGAAGTTCCGCGGCCAGTTCGCCGCAGACGTGCCGAAGGGCAAGGCCGGGCTCATGGCCGCCGGACAGCGTCCGATCGCCGCCGCCGCTCTGGAGGAGAAGTCCACCCGGGCCGCCTGGAAGACGATCCCCTCCTGGTCGCTGGTCACCACGGAGGACCGCAACATCCCCGTGGCCGCCCAGCGCTTCATGTCGGCCCGCGCCAAGGCCCGCACGACGACGATCGACGCGTCTCACGCGGTGTCCGTATCCCGCCCCGAAGCCGTCACCCGCATCGTCGAGCAGGCTGCCCGCACGGTCCGGTGACCGCCGGCCCCGCCCTGACGCCCGACGCACCTCATCGCACCCGCACGACCGTTCCTGCTCGTGCGCCTCACCACCAGACGCACAAACACCGGAAGGCAGAAACCACCATGGCGTTCATCACCGTCGACCAGGAAAACTCCACCAGCATCGACCTGTACTACGAGGACCACGGCACCGGGCAGCCGGTCGTGCTGATCCACGGCTACCCGCTCGACGGCCACTCCTGGGAGAAGCAGTCCGCCGCACTCCTGTCGGCCGGCTACCGAGTGATCACGTACGACCGGCGCGGTTTCGGCCGCTCCAGCCGGCCCACCACCGGCTACGACTACGACACCTTCGCCGCCGACCTGAACGTCGTCCTGGAGACCCTCGACCTCGACGACGTCGTTCTGGTGGGCTTCTCCATGGGCACCGGCGAGGTCGGCCGCTACCTGGGCACCTACGGCTCCGCCCGGATCGCCAAGGCCGCCTTCCTCGCCTCCCTCGAACCCTTCCTCCTCAAGACCGACGACAACCCCGGTGGAGTCGACGGCACCGTCTTCAAGGACATCGAAGGCGCCGTCACCGCCGACCGCTACGCCTACTTCACCGAGTTCTACGAGAACTTCTACAACCTCGACGAGAACCTCGGCACCCGGATCAGCGAGGAGGCCGTCCGCAACAGCTGGAACGTCGCCGCCGGGGCCTCCTCGTACGCCTCCCTGGCCTGCGTGGCCACCTGGTCCACCGACTTCCGTGCCGACCTGCCCAAGATCGACGTGCCGGCACTCATCCTGCACGGTACCGCCGACCGCATCCTGCCCATCGAGGCCACCGGCGAACTCTTCCACCAGGCACTCCCGCAGGCCGACTACGTCGTCGTCGACGGCGCTCCCCACGGCCTGCTGTGGACCCACGCCCAGGAAGTCACCGACGCCCTCCTGGCGTTCCTCGCCAAGTGACCGGCGGCCGACGCCTCACCTGCCGTGAGGTGGCATGCGGCAGGTCACGCACCGCGCGCGAGGCCGAGCTGGACCCCCACTGCCGCACGGCAGGTCCGTGAGGCGCCCGAACGGTCCGCCACTGCACGGAGGAGCCGATCAGCTTTCGCGTCGAAGCACTTCGGGTGCGGCCGAGGGACGTGCCTCACCCGAAGCCGACGGCCCCGGGCAGTGCCCGGGGCCGCCTCCGCCGGTCGCGCGTCCGGGTGGAACGGTCAGAACAGCGGCTTGTACTGGAGGGAGGGGAAGTAGTCCTGCTTGTCGCCGTCACGGTTGATGTCCCACGTGGCGCAGTGCAGGGAGCCGCCGTACTCGAAGACGTTGCGGAACGGGATCGGGAAGACCTCGAAACCGAACGAGGAGAGAAGGTCCTGGAGGGGCTTCTCCTGCTCCTCGCAGACGATCTTGGTGGGCGAGATGCTCAGTACGTTCATCGAGAGCCACTTCGACGACTGGCAGTACATCGGCATCTCGTCGTTGGTCAGGACGGGCTGGGGCACGTCGACCAGTTGCCAGTCGTTGTCGAGGAACATCTTCTCCTCGCCCTCGCGCAGCGGCCGTTCCGGGTTGGTGAGGATCAGGCCGGGGCGCACCGGCACGAAGGTGCAGTCGATGTGGGACGGGAAGAAGTCCAGCGGGAAGTGCACGGGGTGGACGCGGAAGCCGCGGGGTTCCAGGTGGCGCTTGAGCCAGTGGATGCCGGCCCGGTTGGTGGTCATCGACTCCTGGACCAGGATGTCGCGGCCCAGCCGGCTCATGTCGGCGGCGTCGAAGATCACCTCGTCCTGGTTGATGCAGAACTCGAAGGAGTGCATCTTCTCGTGGCGCTTCTCCAGCGGCCACTCCCAGAAGTCCTCGCGGTACATGCCGTCCTTCATCGACGGCTTGGGCGCGGTCGTCCATCCCACCCGCGGGTCGGCGTTCCAGTACTCGTAGACCAGCTTGCGGTAGGGCTGGTACTCGAAGTAACGGGCCCGGCGCGACATGGTCGCCTCGATGATCTCGTTGCCCATGGTGATCATCACGTCGCGCGGGCAGACGGCGCAGTACTGGTTCTCGACCTCGAAGTCGGGGGTGGTGACCGGGGCGGAGAAGTCGTGCGTCTCGGGGCGGCGTACGGTCACGCCCTGGGACTCCAGGAGCGAGGCGAGACCGGCGAGTTCCTCGTTGGCCAGATCGATGGCCTCCTTGGACTTCGGGCCCGTCGGGAAGGGCTGGTCGGGGGCGTTGCGTATCGCGGGCCGGCTTCCTGGTTCAGCCGGTTCGAAGTTGGCGTTGTCGGCGGAGCCGACCACCATTTCCCGGAGGGTGTCCCACTCGTTCCATGAGTTGACGACCGGGGGGAAGTTGTTCGGCATGTGCAGCCACCTGTCTCTGCCGGGAGCGTTCGATGAGGGAAACGGGTCAGGCCGCGTCGGTCGCGGCGAGCGAGGCGGGCCGGATGTCGGTCCAGTTCTCCTCGATGTAGTCGAGGCAGGTCTGCCGGGTGCTGTCCGACACCACCACGTCCCAGCCGGCCGGGACCTCGACGAACGCGGGCCACAGGGAGTGCTGGCGCTCGTCGTTGACGAGCACGTGGAAGACACCGTCGTCGTTGTCGAAGGGGTTGGTCATGGTTTCAGCCTTTCTGTTCTCAGGGTTCGTCCCGGGCCGGTTCCGGGCTTCGCGTGGGGCCTCAGGCGAGTGCGGTGCCGAGGGCGCGAGCGGTACGGCAGCGGAAGACGGCCTCCACGTCGACGGGCCGTCCCAGCTCCGTCTCGATCCGGCCCGCCAGGCGCAGGGCGGTCAGGGAGTCGCAGCCGAGCTCGAACACGTCTTCGTCCGCGCTGACGAAGTCGCGTCCCAGCACCTCCGCGATCAGCTCGCACATCATCTGCTGCCCCGGCTCGGCGGGTGGTGCGGGAGTGTGTTCCAGGAACCGGCCCGTCGGGAGGGCCAGCGCTCCGGGCAGCTCGATCAGCAGTTCCCGTAGACGATCGGCCACCTGCTGCCCGAGTGGTGCGTCGAACAGGTCCGGGCGGTAGCTGATCTCCAGCTCCAGCTGCCGGCCGGGTGCGGCCATCAGCTTGAGCGGATAGTGGTAGGCGTCGTGGCCGACGACGTCCGTCAGCCGCATGCCGTCGTCCGGACCGCTCGGCAGGGTCTCGGCGGTCGGGAAGTTCTCGAAGACGACGCAACTGTCGAACAGGGTCCCCAGTCCCACACTGCGCTGGATGTCGCTCAGCGGGAGGTAGTGGTACTCGAGGAGTTCGGCGTGCTCGCCCTGGAGGCGTTCGAGCAGTTCGGCCACCGGCTCGGCCGGGTCGAGACGCACCCGTACCGGCACCGTGTTGATGAACACCCCCACCATCTCCTCGACACCGGGGAGTTCGGCCACCCTGCCCGAGACGGTGGCCCCGAAGGTGATGTCCAGCCGACCGGTCCGCCGGTGCAGGCACAGCGCCCACGCGACCCGGACGAGTGTGTTGAGCGTGACACCGTGACGGCGCGATATGTCGAGCAGCGCGGAGGTGTCCGCCTCGGAGAGGGCGACGACGATCCGCTCCGGGAGGACTCGTATCCGCGCGGTGTCCGTGCCCGGGCAGCTCAGGGTGGGTCCGTCCAGACCCGCCAGCGCCTCCAGCCAGGCCGTACGCGCCTTCTCGCGGTCCTGTTCGGCCAGCCATCGCAGGTAGTCGGGGTAGTGACCGGGTGCGGGCAGCCCGCTCGCGGTGCCGTGGTCGTAGAGAGCGAGCAGGTCGCGCAGCAGCAGCGAGGTGGTCCAGCCGTCCACCAGCAGGTGGTGCATGGTCAGGACGATCTGCTGCCTGTCCTTGCCCAGGCCGACCAGGGTGCAGCGCATCAACGGCGGGTCGGCGGGGTCGAAGCGCTGCCGCCGGTCGGCCTCCAGCAACGCCGCCAGCCTGTCGGCCTGTTCGCGCGGGTCGAGGCCGGCCAGGTCGTGGACGTGCCAGGGCATGGCCGTCCGCTCCGGGATCACCTGCACCGGCTCCCCGGACCGCTTCTGCAGGAAGGCTGCCCGCAGCATCGGGTGCCGTTCGAGGAGGGCGTCGCAGGCGTCCCGGAACCGCTCGGCGTGGAGCCGGCCCTGGACCTCCAGCGAGATCTGCACGTTGTAGACGTCGAGGTCCCGGCTGTCGTACCGGGCGTGGAAGAGCAGTCCCTCCTGGAGCGGCGTCATCGGCAGGGCCTCGACGACGGGCAGGCCGAGGCGCGCGCCGAGACCGGCGAGCTCGGTGTCGTGCCGGTCGAGCGGTTCTCCGCCGAGGGGCCCGCCCTCCCGCGGAAGGGCGGGCGCGGTCGTCTGCCGCGGGACGATGGCCTCCGTGCTCGTCCCGTGCTCCACCAGCGCGCGCAGGGCCGCGAACCAGAGCCGGCCCAGCTCGGCGACGTCGTGGTCGGACAGGAGCCGGCGGGCCCACAGCCAGTGGGTGACCAGGCGTGGCCCTTCCGCGCCGTCGCTGACCGCCGCGGTCAGTTCGACGACGTGGGCCATGGGCATACGGGGGTCGGCGCCGCGGGGGAGCACGTCCGACTCGGGGGCCACGCTCCAGTCGGTGGTCCCCGCACCGCCCTGTCTCCCGAGGTAGTTGTACCCGATCTGGGGTGCGGGGCGGGCCGCCAGCTCGGCGGCCGTCTCCTGGTTCAGGTAGCGCAGCAGGCCGAAGCCCGCGCCGCGCCGTGGGACGGTTTCGAGCTGGGCCGTGACCCGGCGCACGGCCTCGCCGAGGCGTGCCCCGGCCGGATCGTCGTCCGGCGCCCAGTCGGCGGTCCTGGCGTCGACGCGTACCGGGTACAGCGTGGTCAGCCAGCCGACGGTGCCGGACAGGTCGACGTCCTCGGACAGCGGTTCGCGGCCGTGGCCCTCGACGTCGATCAGTACGGCCGTGCTGTCGCCCCCGCCGGGCGAGCGGTCACGGCGCCAGGCGGCGACGGCCACCGCGAGAGCGGTGAGCAGCACCTCGTTCGTGTGGGTGCCGAAGACGGCGGGGACGGTCGTGAGCAGGGGGGCGGTCAGATCCGGCGGGAGGGTGAGGGAGAGCTCACCGGCCGTCGCGTAGACGTCGTGCGACGGGGAGAGCTCCACGTCGGCGAGCCTGCCGTCGCCCGGCCCCCGCCCCCTGCTGAGAGTCCTCCGCCAGTGGGGCAGTTCGTCCCTCAGAGCGGGTGCCTCCGCCGCGGAGCGGAGCAGCAGGCTCCACTCCCGCATCGAGAACGGCACCGGACCGGTCTCCGGGACGGCACCCGCCGCCAGGTCCTGCCAGACGCCGTACAGGTCGGTCAGCAGGATGTGCCAGGAGACGGCGTCGACGGCCAGGTGGTGGACGGTGACGAGCAACCTGCCCTGGGCACCCTCGCCGGCGTCGAACCAGCTCACCCGCAGCATGGCGCCGGCGCGTGGGGCGAGGGAGTCGGCGTCCTCGCGGGCGCACGCCGCGATCCGCAGACGGACGCCTTCCGGCGCGAGACCCACGACATCCACCCGGCGTACCGAGTTCCGCGTCTTCACCGGGTCCACCGGGTCCAGGGCCAGCGCCCCGTCCTCCTGGAGACGTGCGCGCAGCGACTGGTGCCGCTCGGCGAGCTTCTGTACGGCGGCGGCCAGCAGGCCGGCGTCGAGTGCGGCCGGCACCCGGAGCAGTGTCGACTGGTGGTAGGCGTCGGTCGTCCCGCCCTGCTCCCGAAGCCAGAGCATGATCGGCGTGGCGGGGATCACGTCCGCCGGCCACTCCGCCGCCGGGCCGGCAGCGCCCGAGCCGCCGTCCGCGGCTTCCACCGCGCCGGCCGGGCCCGCCGCGAGGAAGGCGGCGAGAGCGCTCGCGGTGCGGTGGGTGAAGACGTGCTTCGGGGTCAGGTGGAAGCCTGCGGCGCGGGCGCGGACGACGAGTTGGATGGCGGTGATGGAGTCGCCGCCGAGGGTGAAGAAGTCGTCCGCCGCCACGGCGCCGTCCACGCCGAGCACCTGGACGAACAGCTCGACGAGGACGGCCTCGACGCTCTCGTCCCGCGCCTGGCCCCGCGGCTGTGGCTGCCCGGACTCGCGTGCCTCGTCCGGGTCCGGCAGCGCGGCCCGGTCCACCTTGCCGTTCGGGCTCATCGGCAGTGCGGGCAGTGTGACGAACGCCGAGGGGACCATGCTCGCGGGCAGCCGAGCCCCGATGCGGGCCGCCAGTGCCGCAAGGTCCGCGGACGGGTCGGCCGCCGGTACGACGTAGGCCACCAGCCGCTCGGCCCCGCGCCGGTCCTTGCGTACGGCGACCGCGGCCTGCGCGACGGCGGGATCGGCCGCGAGGACGGTCTCCACCTCGCCCAGTTCGATCCGGAAACCGCGGACCTTCACCTGGTCGTCGGACCGGCCGCGGTAGACCAGGATGCCGTCAGGCCGCCGGTGCGCGAGGTCACCGGTCCGGTACATCCGGGAACCGGGCGCGCCGAAGGGGTCGGCGACGAAGCGGCTCGCGGAGAGCCCCGGCCGGTTGACGTAGCCACGGGCGAGTACGTCACCCCCGATGTACAGCTCGGCGGTGATGCCCGCCGGGACGGGGCGCAGGAAGGCGTCCAGGAGGTGGACGCGGGCGTCGGGGACCGGGCGGCCGATCGGCACCGCACCCCCCGGCAGGGGATCGCCGGGCGCCAGGCGGTACTCCATGCATCCCACGGTGGCCTCCGTGGGTCCGTACTCGTTCACGACGGTCACACCCGGGTGGGCCTCGCGCCACTGCGCCAGCGCCTCGCCGTTCAGCTGTTCACCGCCCAGGACCAGTTCCCCGGTCGGTGAGTACCAGTCGGACGACGCGGTCAGCACCGGCAGGTGGCTGGGTGTGGCTTTGACGAAGGTGGGTGGCGGAGTGGCGTCGGCCGGGGCGTCGAAGTCCTCCAGGTCGACGATGCGCACCAGACCGCCGGAGGTCAGCGGGCCGAAGATGCCGGTGACGGTGAGGTCGAAGGAGGGCGGTGAGTGCACGAGCGCCTGTCCGGCGAGGCCGGGGTAGGCGGCGCGGGCGAAGGCGAGGTAGCTGTCGACCGTGCGGTGCTCGACGGCGACGCCCTTGGGCCGGCCGGTCGACCCCGAGGTGTAGATGACGTACGCGGCGTCCGCGGGCCGCAGCGGCGCGCCGCGTTCGCCGTCCTCCACGCGGTGCGCGGGCAGCAGCGCCAGCTGCTCCCGCACGGCGGGGGCGGCGAGCGGGACGACCGAGGGATGCGTGATGGCCGCCGGGCGGGCGGTGCCCGCGCAGACGACGACGGAGGGGGAGGCGTCGTCGAGCATGAACGAGATGCGTTCGGCGGGATAGGAGGGATCGATCGGCAGGTACCCGGCTCCCGCCTTCAGGGCGCCGAGCAGCGCCACGATCAGGTCCGTACCGCGCGGCAGCGCCACGGCGACGAAGTCGCCGGGCTTCACCCCGCGCGCCAGCAGCAGCCGGGCCAGCCGGTTCGCCGCCTCGTCGAGCTGGAGGTAGCTGAGCGACCGCTGCCCGTCCGCCACGGCCGGGGCGTCGGGTGTCGCGTGCACCTGGGCCTCGAACCGCTCGGTGAGCGTCGCCGGTACGCGGGCGGGCACCTGCCCGGACTCCGCTCGCCGGCCTCCCCACCCGGCGCTGAGCTGCTCCCGCTCCTCGCGGGTCAGCAGCGAGATGGCGGCGACCGGCGTCGTGGGCCGTTCGGTGAACGTCTCGAGCAGCAACCTCAGCCGGGAGCCGACCAGTTCGATGCGTTCGGCGTCGAACAGATCGGTGCGGTAGTTGAGTTCGAGCCGCAGGCTGGTGCCGGGGACGGCGAAGACACTCAGGGGGTAGTGGGTCGATCCGGTGATCTCCTGCTGTCCGGCCGCCTCGCCGTCCCCTTCCAGCAGGGTCACTCGCAGGCCGGCCGGGCCGTCCTGCACGGCCTCCCAGTCGAAGGGCGCGTTACCGAAGCCGGTGGAGGTGTCGAAGAGCGCGCCGAGCCCGGCCAGCCGCTGCACCTCGGTCAGCCCCAGGTGGTGGTGCGGGGCGAGTGCGGTCTGTTCGTCCTGGATCCGTGCGAAGAGGGCGGCCATCGGTTCATCGGGGGCGATCCGCACCCGTACCGGGATCGCGTTCATGAGCAGGCCCACGATCGAGTCGACCCCGGGGAGCTGTGGCGGGCGCCCGTGCACGGTCTGGCCGAAGACCACGTCGTCGCGCCCTGTCAGCAGGGAGAGGACCAGTGCCCAGGCGCCCTGTACGACGGTGTTGAGCGTGAGGCCGTGCTGCCGGGCCCTCGCCGTCAGCGCCTCCGTCGCGTCCTCGGACAGCGTCACGAAGGCCAGCCCGGGCATCGCCTCCGCGAGGGGTGCGCCGGGGGAGACGAGTGTCGGTTCGTCCAGACCGTGCAGGGCGTCTCGCCATGCCTGTTCCGCGGCGGGCCGGTCCTGGCGGGAGAGCCACCGGAGGAAGTCCGGGAAGGGGGTGAGGGGGCCGAGCCCGGTGTCGTCGCCGTCGCTCCGGTAGAACGCCAGCAGGTCCTGGAGGACGAGTGGCAGGGACCACCCGTCCAGCAGGATGTGGTGGTAGGTCATGACGAAGGCGTGGTGGTCGGGTGCCAGCCGGATCAGCGCGAACCGCATCAGCGGGGGCGCCCCCATCTCGAAGCGGCGCAGCCGCTCGTCCTCGAGGAAGGTCAGCAGCCCCGCCCGCCGTCCGGACTCGGACTCCGCCGACAGGTCGAGTTCCGTCCACGGTGTCTCCACGACGCGGCGCACCAGCTGCACGGGCTGCCCGTTGGCACGCAGCCGGAAACCGGCCCGCAGGGCGGTGTGGCGCCGGAGCGTGGCGGCGCAGGCCGCGCGCAGACGCTCCGCCGAGATCTCCCCGGTCAGTTCGAAGCCGGCCTGGATGTTGTAGACGTCCACCGTCTCGGAGTCGTACAGCGCGTGGAAGAGCATGCCCTCCTGCAGTGGTGTGAGGGGCAGCGCCATCTCGATCGGCGACCTGGTCGCTTCGTTCACTGTGAGGTCATCCCCGTGAGCGTTCGGTGGTGGCAGTGATAAGGCGGCGGGCGGTGTGCGGAGCACGCTGACGCGGCCGACAGCGCGATGCTGCCGCACGGTTCGCGTGCGGGGACAGGCAGCCGACCGGCAGCTTCCCCGTCCGGTTCGAGCCCTCAGCGCAGCGTCGTCGCGAGGGCGTCGAGCGTCGCGGGCGCGCCGGTGAAGAGGTAGTCGTGCCCGCCGGGCAGCAGCCGGAGGGAGAACTCGCCCGCCGCGCAGTCCCGCCAGCGCTCCAACTGCGCCCCGCCGACCAGTGGGTCGTCCGCACCGCCGAGGACGTGCAGCGGGCAGTCGACGCGCTCGGGCCCGGGGACCAGGTAGGCCTCCGTGAGGGCGAGGTCGCGGCGGACGGTGCTCAGCGCGTACCGCAGATACGCCGGATAGCGTGACAGTTCCGCGGGAACGCCGCCGAAGCCGTTCAGCCAGGCGAGCAGCCCGGCGTCGTCCCGGTCCGACACGCGCCGGCGCACCGGGGTGTGCGGCGACCGTGCCGCGGACACCAGCAGTGCGCGCGGCGGGGTCAGGCCGCGCCGCGCGATCCCGACGGCGATCTCATAGCCGAGCAGCGCGCCGAAACTGTGGCCGAAGATCGCGTACGGCAGGTCGAACTCGTCCGAGATGCCGTCGATCACGGCGTCGGCCAGTTCCTCCATGGTGTCCGGCAGCGGCTCCGTGCCGCGTGCGCCCCGGCCGGGCAGCTCCACCGTCGCGAGCTCCACGCCGGGGGGCGGGGCGAGACGCCAGGGGGCGAAGGAGGCCGCGCTGCCTCCCGCCTGCGGCAGACAGAACAGCCGCATCCGGGGTCGTGACACGCGGACCCGGCCCACGATCCAGGGACAGTCGTCCTGGGAAGCCGGTGCGCTTCGCGAGCCGGACGGGTTCCCTGAGCGGGTGGGTGGTGCGGCGGCAGTCATGCGCGTCCCGCCCCTTCGGTCGGCCGACGGTCATGCGGGGCAGCAGCCCCTTGCGGGCATCATGGTTCGGCGGGTGGCGGCGGGACCAGGCATGGGACCGGCAACCGGTCTGCCGCCAAGTTGCCCCACGGGTGCCTGGAGAGCGGTTCCGCGGCGCGTCAGACTCCACGAGCGTCAGTCCTGTTCCGTGCCCGAGGGGTGGACCGTAATCACATGACCACAGTTCCAGGCTCGGTGACCGGCTCGGCGGCTGCTCCTGGTGGGTCGGCCGCCACGACCGGCTCGGCCGCATCGACCTTCTTCACACTGGACACCGTCACCGCGGACCTCATGGAGGTCGACGCGATGTTCAAAGCATGCTTGAACTGGGACTACGGCCAACGCGACAGCCGGGTGTGGAACCTCTACGAGAAGAACAAGCTCTCGCAGTGGAACGCGACCACCGACATCGACTGGGACCACGACATCCGGTTCGGGTCCGAGATGACGCAGGAGAGCGGGGGGAGACTCGCGTCCTTCGTCGTCGGCGAGGGCAGTCCCGTGCCCCGCGAGCTGCTGACACAGTTCCGCTGGCAGTACCAGTCGTGGATGTGCAGCCAGTTCCTGCACGGCGAGCAGGGCGCGCTGGTGACCACGGCCCGGCTGGTGGAGACGGTGCCGGACATGGATGCCAAGACCTACGCGGCCTCGCAGGTCGCCGACGAGGCGCGGCACGTCGAGGCGTTCGCCCGCTATGTCGACGAGAAGCTGGGCGACTCCTACCCGATCAACCCCGGGCTCAAGACGTTGCTGCAGGATCTGCTGTCGGAGTCCCGGTGGGACATCGTCTACCTCGGCATGCAGGTGGTCGTGGAAGGGCTGGCGATCACCGCGCTGCGGCTCGCGAGCAGCGGTTTCGGGGACCCGATCATTCGCCAGATCACCAAGATGGTCGCGAGCGACGAGGCCCGGCACATCGCCTTCGGGGTCACCGCGCTCACCGGCATGTACGGGCAGGTGACCACCGCCGAGCTGCGTGAGCGTGAGGACTTCCTGCTGGAGGCCATCCAGTTGATGTCGCGCCGGTTCCTGCTGCGCGAGGTCTGGGAGCGGATGGGCCTCGACGTGGAGAAGGGGCTGCTGTTCGCTCGGACGAACCCGATGATGGCCACCTACCGGCAGATGCTGTTCCAGCAGGTCATCCACGTCCTGCGGCAGCTGGACATGCTCTCGGACCGGGTCAAGGGCCTGCTGTTGGCGGAGAACCTGGTGCGTCCCGAGATCATGGCGGCGACGCGCTGATCCGGGGCCGGTCCACCGTCGCGCCGGCGCCGACGTCCCTTCGGGTGACATCGGCGCCGGCGTTCCCGCTCCGGCCGTTCTTCTCCCGTCCTACTTCTTCGCCGCGCGGAAGCCCTTGACGACGGCGATCAGACTCGCGACCAGGACGATCAGCGCCACTCCGGTGTAGACCTCGGGCGTCGTGTTGTCGGTGACGTCCGCCAGGAACTCCGGGTTGAAGAGCTGTCGCCGCTGGAGGACCCAGGCCAGCGGCAGGGCGAACAGCGCCTGGGCGACGGCGTGCAGGACGGCCGACCGGCTGGTCCAGCCGTGCATGACCACGCGGACGAGCGCGAGTACGACGAGGCCGGCGAGCCCGGTGATGATCGGCCAGATCCAGCCGGACCACAGGTCCGGGTCGAGTACGGCGATCCGCTCCCCGCCGTCGGTCCGGTAGGGCTCGGAGAGCTGCTGCCAGACGGTCAGGCCGAGCAGCAGCGCGTACCAGACCGCCGTCAGGACGGCACCGGTACCGCCCTTCTCGGGCTCGCGGGTCTCGGGCAGGTCGTCGGGGGTCCAGTCGGTGGTACGGATGAGAGTCCCCTTCCGGTGGCCGACGCGCTCGGCCACGGCGAACAGTACGGTGAGTGCGGTGACCATCTGGGCGCCGACCGTGAACACGGTCTCGACGCCGGCGCCCACGGCCGCCCCGAGGCCGTTGTCGTCCACGATCTCCAGCAGCACGAACACGGCGGTGAGCACCGGCAGCACGGTGGTCAGCAGGAAGACCAGCAGCCGGATGTAGGTCGGGTAGAGATCGGGGCCGATCAGGGCGAGCGGCCGGTCGGTGTAGCGCGCGGCGTGCCGGATCGGATCGCCCATCTCGCTCAGCACCTCGCGCTCGACCGTCTCGGGACGGGCCGGGTCGCGTGCTTCGATGGTGTCGGCGATGGTGGTGCGCAGCTCGTCGGCGATGTCGTCGCGCTGATCGGCGGGCAGCCGCCTGACGACCTCGTGCACGTAGCGCTCGGTGAGCGTGTTCGTGCTCATCCATTCTCCTTGGTAAGCCGTGAGATCGAGGCGACGAGGTCCTGCCATTCGCGCACCAGTGAGGTGCGTACCAGGGAGCCCTCGGGACTCACCCGGTAGAACTTCCGTGGCCGGGACTCGTCGGTGTTCCATTCGCTGGTGAGCAGGCCTTGCTTCTCGAGTCGGCGCAGCAAGGGGTAGAGGGTGTTGCCGTCGACGGTGACACCCGCGTCGTTGAGCGTCTGCAGCAGTGCGTAGCCGTACTGCGGCTTGCGGAGCAGGGCGAGGCAGGCCAGGACGACCGTGCCGCGCCGCAACTCCTGGGCCTGGCCAAGAGCGATCTCTTCTGTAGCCATACGCTGCACTGTACTGTGCGGCGCACACTATTGTCACGCGTCCCGTCCGCCGGGCACCGGTCAGTTCGCCGGGAGCGGCGCGGCCTCCTCCGCCCCCGCCGCCAGCGGTCGGGTCGCCGCGTCGAACTCGCCCGCGCAGAGCGCCTTCCAGATGACCCTCCGGCGCGGCTTTCCGCTCGAGGTGACCGAGACACCGCCACGGGGCAGCTCGACCATGTGGAGCACCGCGTCACCCAGCCATTCGGAGAGAACCTCGTGGGCGGCCTCCCGCCAGCCGGGCCGCACGTCGCCGAACACCGCCACGCCGGTCGGCACCCCGTCGCGCACTCCGAGGAGGACGGCGACGCGCCGCTCGGGAATGCCCCGGTGGTGCAGCAGGGCCTCCAGGCTCTCGGCGAAGACCATCTTCCCGTTCACCTTCAACCCGTCGCCCAGCCGGCCGATCACGAAGAGCTGCCCGTCCCGCATGAAGCCCGCGTCACCGGTGGCGAGGCCCTCCTCGCCGACGCTGGTACCGGAGGCGGACGCGGTGGCACCGATGTACCCGCTCGCGATCGACACCCCGGTGACGACGATCTCGCCGACCCGCCCGTCCGGCAGCTCCTCACCCTCCTCGGACAGGATCCGCACCGTCCTGCCCTCCAGCGGGCGACCGCAGCCGACCACCGCCGCCCCGGCGAGGGACGCGGCGTCACCGGCGTCCGGCGCCTGCGCCGACCACCCCTCGCCGGGGGCCAGACCGGTCACCGCGAGGGTCGCCTCGGCGCTGCCGTACGCGGGGAGCAGGGCGCCGCGGTCGAGACCGTGCGGCCCCAGCAAGGCGTGGAAGTCATCGAGGACCTGCCGGTCCACCCGCTCCGCGCCGATGATCACGCACCGGACCGAGTCGAAGCGCAGCCCCCGCAGGTCGGCCGGTCTCACCCGGCGCAGGATGTACGCCAGCCCGAAGTTGGGCATGGCCGTCATGACGGCGCCCTGGTCGCTGATGCAGCGCAGGTACCGCAGCGGCGAGCGGATGAAGTCGTCCGGCTGCATCATCCAGCCGTCGAAGCCGGTGACGACGACGTTCAGCAGGAAGCCGACGAGACCCATGTCGTGGTGGACCGGCAGCCAGCTGATCGCCGGGTACTGGGGCGCGCAGCCCAGCCACTGCCCCATTCCGGCGAGGTTGGTGCGCAGGGCGTCGGCGGAGATCAGCACTCCGCGCGAGAAGCCGCTCGACCCGGAGGTGAACTGGATCAGCGCGGTCTCCGGCACGGGCATCGGCCGCTCCAGTGGCTCCGCCCCGGCGACGAGTTCGTCGAAGGCGACCGGCTCCTCAAGCCCCGGCCCACTCGCGATCTTGCGGATCTGCTCCAGCGACTCGTCGTCGCAGATGGTGAACCGGGGCGCGGCCGTCCCGAACAGATGGCTCGCGTGCTTCGCGTACTCGTCGGCGCGCTGGAAGGCGAAGGGCGGAGGGATGGAGCACGGCGTCGCACCGGCCGCCAGCGCGCCGAAGAACCCGGCGACGAAACCCGGGCTGGAGCGCAGCACCAGGGCCACCACGTCGCCCTGCCCGACCCCCCGCGCCCGCAGGGCGGCGGCGGTTCTCAGCACCAGCGCGGCCAGGTCGCGGTAGGACCAGAAGTCCCATCCGTCGGCGGAATCCGCGTAGTACAGGCCGCGCTCGGTGGACGGCTGGTCCAGCCAGTCGAGCAGGCCCCGGTTCCGGTCTCCCACGTCCCTGTCCTCTCCCATGGTTCACGGCACGTCCGGCACACGCGAGGCGTGGCGCCGTGCCCGGCTCGCCGCAGCATCACCCGCGTCCCGTACGAGAACCAGGCAAGCGGCCGGTAACTCGCCCCGGTCCGGGCGGCATTTCGGCCAGCGCCGCTGATTGCCGGTCCGGTTGCCTGGTTACCGCACGGGCGGGCGATGCAGCATCGTCGCGAGATCCGGGCCTTCAGGCTCGCGGGGATGCACGAGAGAGCGGTTACGACCCGATGACTTCACGCGCCGAGAACGGTCTGCTGCCGCTGACGGCGGCCCAGCGGGGGGTGTTCTTCGCCCAACGCCTCGACCCCGCCAACCCGGCCTACAACACCATGGTCGCCATGGAGGTGCGCGGGCCGCTGGACGGCGGGTTGCTCCAGCGCGCGATCCGCCGGGCCGAGGGGGAGAGCGGAAGCTTCGACGTCGAACTGGTGGAGCGGCCGGACGGTGCGTACCAGCGGCCGGTCCCACCCGGCTGTTCGACCTGGCGGGAGTACGACCTCAGCGACGAGCCGGACCCCCTCGCCGCCGCCCGGACGCTGATCGAAAGTGACCGCGCGACCCCGCTCGACCTGGAGAAGGACGCGCTGTCGGCGCACATCCTCATGCGGGTCGGACCCGACCACCACGTCTGGTACCAGCGCAGCCACCACATCCTGTCCGACGCCTTCGGGTCGGTGCTGCACTCGCGCCGGATCTCCGCGTGCTACGAGGCGCTGGCCGCCGGGGCGGAACCCGAGGGTGAACCGCTGGGCCGGCTCCAGGACCTGCTGGCGGACGAGACGGCCTACCGTGAGTCGGCGGACTACACCGCGGACCGGGCGTACTGGGCCGGCGTCTTCGCCGACCGGCCCGAGACGGCTGGTCTGGCCCCGGGAGCGCCGACGACAGCGGCGGGCATGGCGATCGCCACGACGACGATGCTTCCGCCGGCCGGACTGCGGGCGCTGCACACCGCCGGCCGGGCCGCCCGCACCCCCTGGACGGTGCCGATGCTGGCGGCGGTCGCCGCCTACCTGCACGGGATGACGGGGGCCCAGGACCTGACGATCGGGGTGCCCACCACCGCGCGGCTCGGGGCGAGGTCCCAGAACGTGCCCGGCATGCTGTCGAACACGCTTCCGCTGCGGATCACCGTCGACCCGGCGGCCGACCGCGCCCAGCTGGTGCGGCAGGTCGCGCGGCGCCTGGGGGAACTGCTCACCCACCAGCGCTACCCGTACGACGAACTCCGGCGTGACCTGCGCATGCTCGGCACCAACGAGCAGTTGTTCGGAGTGCTCGTCAACATCATGCCGTCGGGGTCCGAGACCGCGTTCACCGGCCGCGTGGCCGAGGTGATGGCGCTGTCCGGCGGACCCGTCACCGACCTCAACATCACCTGCCACCCCGATCCGGGCGGCCGGGGCATGCGCATCGAGTTCGAGGCCAACCCCGACCGGTACGGACTCGCCGAACTCCGCACGCACCAGCACCGGTTCACCGACTTCCTGAGCCGCTTCCTCGACGCCCCCGCGGATGTGCCGCTCGCCCGGGTGGAGGTCCTGACCGCGGCGGAGCGCGCGCGGGCACTCGCCGCGGGCGGTCCCCCGCAGGACGCGGAACCCGTCGTCGCGCGCACCTTTCCCCAGCTGTTCGAGGAGCAGGTCAGGCGGACCCCGCACGCCTGCGCCGTGCTCTCCCCGACCGAGTCCCTCGACTACGCGGCGCTCAACGGCCGTGTCAACCGTCTGGCAAGGGTGCTGGTCGGGCGGGGTGCCGGCCCCGAGCGGCTGGTGGCGGTCGCCCTCCCGCGCGGCAGCGCCGCCCTGACCGCCACCGTCGCGGTGATGAAGTCGGGCGCGGCGTGCCTCCCGGTCGACCTCGGCTACCCGCGGTCCCGCATCACCGCCATGCTCGACGACACCGCACCCCTGCTGCTGCTGACGACCCGCGCGGCGGACGACGCCACGCTCGCCCCCGACGTGCCGCGCCTGTACCTGGACGAGGCGGCCGCTCCCGTCGGCTTCCCGCCGGCGGGCGGCGACACCGACGGCCACGATCTCGACGACCGGGACCGCCGCACACCCCTGCGACTGACACACCCGGCGTACGTCATCTACACCTCGGGGTCGACCGGCAGGCCCAAGGGCGTCGTCGTCACGCACACCGGCCTCGCCGCGCTGACGCGCCACCAGAGCGACCTGCTGCGCCTGACCCCCCGGACCCGGGTGCTCCAGTTCTCCTCACCCAGCTTCGACGCGTCCGTGTGGGAGCTGTGCGTGGCGCTCCTCACCGGAGCCGCCGCGGTGGTCGCGCCGGCCGAACGGCTCACGCCCGGGGAGCCACTTGCCGAACTGGTGGCCGAACTCGGCGTCGACTGCCTGCTGCTGGCCCCGTCCACGCTGGCGGCCATGCCGGCCGGGGGGCTTCCGGAGGGAATCAATCTGGTCGTCGGCGCCGAGGCGTGCCCGCCGGACCTGGTCGCACGCTGGTCGCCCGGCCGCCGGATGGTCAACGCCTACGGCCCCACGGAGTCGACGGTCATCGCGACGCAGACCGGCGCGCTGGCCGGGCGGACCGTCCCGCTCATGGGCCGCCCCGTCCCCGGCACCCGCGTCCGGCTGCTCGACGACGCGCTGCGGCCGGTGCCGCCCGGAGTGGCGGGCGAGGTGTATCTGAGCGGTGACGGGCTCGCCCGCGGCTACCTCGGCCGTCCCGGAACCACCGCGGAGCGGTTCGTCGCCGACCCCTTCGGCGCGCCCGGCACCCGGATGTACCGGACGGGAGACGTGGCGCGGCGGTCGGAGGACGGCGAGCTGTCCTACCTGGGCCGTGCCGACAGCCAGGTCAAGGTACGGGGTTTCCGCATCGAACTCGGCGAGGTCGAGAGCGTTCTCGCCGAGGCACCCGGAGTCGGCCGGGCCGTGGCGACCGTCCGCGAGGACCGGCCGGGCCACCGGCACCTGGTGGCCTACGTGACCCCGGCCGCGGAGGGCGCGGCGGACCCGGTCGCGTTGCGTGAGTTCGTGGCGGGGCGGTTGCCGGAGTACATGGTTCCGGCGGTGGTGACGGTGGTGGAGTCGTTCGCCCTGACTCCGAACGGCAAGGTGGACCGGGGGGCTTTGCCGGTGCCCGAGTTCCGGGCGGCGGACGTGTACCGGGCTCCGGTCACCGAGCGGGAGCTGGTGTTGCACGAGGTGTTCGCCGAGGTGCTCGGGCAGCCGCGTATCGGCGTCGACGACAGCTTCTTCGACCTCGGCGGTGACTCCGTCATCGCCGTACAGGTGGCGTCCGGGGCCCATCGGGCCGGACTCGCCATCGCCGTCAGGGACGTCTTCGTCCACAAGACCATCGCCCGGCTCGCCGAGGCGGCCGAGGACGTCGGCGAGCGGGCCGCGACCCCCCGTGCCGGGAGCCTGGTGCGGATCGACGCGGAAGAACTCGACGAGCTCGAAGCCCAGTGGGGGACAGCACTGTGAGACAGACATCCCTGGAAGCGGTCCTGCCGCTCTCGCCCTTGCAGCAGGGCATTCTCTTCCACGCCCTCTACGAGGAGGGACGAGCCGACAGCGGGAACGTCGACTTCTACAACGTCCAGACGCCGCTGGAGCTGACCGGGGCGCTCGACACCGGCCTGCTGCGTGCCTCCTGCGGCGCACTGGTCGGCCGGCACGCGAGCCTGCGGGCGGGATTCCTGCGCCGTCGCTCGGGCGAGGCCGTCCAGGCCGTGGCGCGGGCGGTCGAGCCGCCGTGGGAGGAGATCGACCTCTCCGGCTTCGGCCGGGAGGAACAGAGGCCACGCCTCTCCCGGCTCCTCACCGAGGAACGCGCCCGGCGCTTCGACATGGCCAGGCCGCCGCTGCTCCGGTTCACCCTGATACGCCTCGCGCCCGAGCGCCACATCCTGCTGATCACCAACCACCACATCCTGCTGGACGGCTGGTCGCTGCCCCTGGTCCTCGGCGACCTGTTCCGCATCTACGGCGACGGCGGCACGGCTGAGCGGCTGGAGCCGACGGTGCCCTTCCAGGACTACCTCGCCTGGGTCGGGGAGCAGGACAGCGCCCGGGCCGAGCGGGCGTGGAAGAGCGTGCTGGCGGGCGTCGACGGCGCCACGCTCGTCGCGGAGGGGGCCGGCGCCGGCTCCTCGGACCGGGGCCAGCGGCGCGTCGTGACGGAGCTGCCCGAGCAGGCCGCGGCGGAACTCACCACCCTGGCCCGCGGCCGCGGCCTCACTCTCAACACCCTGGTCCAGGGCGCTTGGGCGCTGTTGCTGACCGAGCTGACCGGACGCCAGGACGTCGTCTACGGGAACACCGTCGCCGGCCGCCCGCCGGAGCTCCCCGGCAGCGACCGCATGGTGGGCCTGATGATGAACACCGTGCCCGCCCGGGTGCGGATCGACCCGGCGGAGCCGGTGGCGGACCTGCTGGCCCGTATCCAGCACGACCACACGACCGTGATGGGCCACGAGTATCTCGGCCTCGCCGAGATCCACCGCGCCGTGGGCGCCACCGAGCTCTTCGACACCACCGTCGCCTTCGAGAACGTCCCCGTGGAACAGGCCGTCCGGGGCGCCTCGGTGCCGGGGCTCGGCGTCGGCCTGCTGCGGGACGCCGTCGACGAGGCGTTCGAAGGCACCCACTACCCGCTGAGCCTGGCCGTCCACCCCGGCAGCCGCCTCCGCTTCGAACTCAACTACCGCGAGGACGTCTACACCGCCGATGCCGCGAGGGGCGTACTGCGGCGACTGACCGGCCTGCTGGAGGACATCGCCGCGCACCCCGACGAGCAGGCCGGACGGTTCCCCTCGCGTACGGACGCCGAGCGACGCGGGATCCTGCGCGAGGCGAGCGGACACGCCGTCGAGCGGCCGGCCGGGACGCTGCCCGGCCTCTTCGAGGCGCAGGTCCGCGCGACGCCCGACGCGGTGGCCGTCACGGACGGCACGACCAGCCTCACCTTCGGCGCGCTCAACGCCGACGCCAACCGCCTGGCCCGGCTGCTCGCGGCCCGTGGCGTGGGACCGGGCGACCTCGTCGGTGTCGCCGTGCCGCGCGCCACGGACGCCGTGGTGGCGATCCTGGCGGTCCTCAAGTCGGGTGCCGCGTACCTGCCGATCGACGTCGACCACCCCGCGGAGCGCGTCGCGGCGATATGCGCGGAGGCCCGACCGGCCCTCGTCCTCGCCTCCGTCGCCACGGTGGGCGACATACCCGAGTCGGTGCCGGCGCTGCTGCTCGACGAGACCGTTCCGCCCGCGGACGGGACTGACCTCGACGACGGCGACCGCACCCGTGCGCTGCTCCCCGCCCACCTCGCGTACGTCATCTACACCTCGGGCTCCACGGGGCGTCCCAAGGGCGTGGCCGTGGAGCACCGCAACCTGGCCAACATGTTCCACAGCCACCGGGCGAACTTCTTCGAACCCGAGCGGACGAGGGCGGGCGGCCGGCCGCTGCGTGCCGCGCTCACCAACTCGCTCGGCTTCGACGCCTCCTGGAGCCAGCTCCTGTGGATGGTCGCCGGCCACGAGTTGCACATCGTCGGTGACACCGTGCGCAAGGATTCCCTGGCACTCGTCCGCCACGCGGCGGAAGCACGGATCGACGTCGTCGACACCACACCCTCCGTCGCACGGCAGATGCTGGACGCGGGCATGTTCGAGGTGGCGGGGGAGCGGCACCGCGTGCGCGTCCTCGCGCTCGGCGGCGAGGAGGTGGGCGACGACCTGTGGGCCGAACTCCACGGCGTACCGGGCCTGTCGGTCTACAACCTCTACGGTCCCGCCGAGTGCACGGTCGACGCGATGCTCTGGCACCCCGGCGGCTCACCCGGGGCGGCGGCGGACCCGCCCGCCATCGGTGTCCCCGCCGACAACACCCGGGTCTACCTCCTGGACGCGTTCCTGCGGCCGGTGCCGGCCGGGGTCGTCGGCGAGCTGTACATCGCCGGTGACGGGGTCGCCCGCGGGTATCTGGGCCGACCCGGCCTGTCGGCGGAGCGTTTCGTGGCCGACGTGTTCGGCCCGGCGGGTGCCCGGATGTACCGCACCGGTGACCTGGGGCGCCGCCGGCCCGACGGTGTCGTGGAATACCGCGGACGGTCCGACTTCCAGGTCAAGATACGCGGCCACCGCATCGAACTCGGCGAGATCCAGGCCGTTCTGGCCGACCACCCCTCGGTGGGCCAGGCGGTCGCGGCGGTGTCCGCCGACGCCGGGGGCGTACGCCGGATCGTCGGATACGTACGGGCCGCCTCCGGTGTGCGGCCGGACCCGGCCGCGTTGCGTGAGTTCGTGGCGGGGCGGTTGCCGGAGTACATGGTTCCGGCGGTGGTGACGGTGGTGGAGTCGTTCGCCCTGACTCCGAACGGCAAGGTGGACCGGGGGGCGTTGCCGGTGCCCGAGTTCCGGTCGGCGGACGCGTACCGGGCTCCGGTCACCGAGCGGGAGCTGGTGTTGCACGAGGTGTTCGCCGAGGTGCTCGGGCAGCCGCGCATCGGCGTCGACGACAGCTTCTTCGACCTCGGCGGCGACTCCATCATCTCGATGCAGCTCGCGGCCCGCGCCCACCGCGCCGGACTCGCCATCGCCGTCAGGGACGTCTTCGTCCACAAGACCATCGCCCGGCTCGCCGAGGTGGCCGAGGCCGTCGAGGAGAAGGACCCCACGGCGGCGGACGGCTCCGTCGCCGGGCCCTCGCTGCCGCTGACGGACGCCGAACTGGCGGAGATCGGCGCCGAGGGGATCGAGGTCGCCGACGTACTGCCCCTCACCCCGCTCCAGCAGGGGATGCACTTCCACGCCCTGCTGGCCGCCGACGGCATCGACGTCTACACAGCCCAGGCGCCCGCACGGCTCGAAGGACCTCTGGCGGCCACCGTGCTGCGCAAGGCGTTCGACGCGGCTCTCGCCCGCCACACCGCGCTGCGCGTCTCGTTCCGGCTCCTGGCGTCGGGCCGTTCCGTCCAGGTGGTGCACGAGGACGTGCGCGTGCCCTGGCGGGAGATCGACCTCTCCGGCACCGGCCAGGACGAACGACGCCTGCGACTGGCGGAGCTGGTCGACGAGGACCGCGTCAGCCGCTTCGACCTCACCGATCCCCCGTTGATGCGGGTCACCCTGGTCCGGCTCGGGACCGACGACCACGCCCTGCTGGTCACCTACCACCACGCGCTGCTCGACGGCTGGTCGCTGCCCCTGTTCTTCCGTGACGTCTTCTCCCTCTACGCCCGCGGCGGAGCCGGCACGGGCCGGCCGGTGGCCCAGTTCACCGACTTCCTCGGCTGGCTCACCCGCCAGGACGACGAGGAGGCGACACGGGCCTGGAGCGAGGCGCTGGCCGGTGTCGACGAACCGACGCTGGTGGCCCCGGGCGCCGACGCGGCCACCGCGACCGTGCCCCACCTGGTGACGGAGGTCCTGGACGCGGCGGAGACCACCGCGCTCACCGCCGCGGCCCGCGGTGCGGGCCTGACGCTCAACACGGTCGTCCAAGGCGCCTGGGCGGTGGCACTCGGCCACCGGCTGGGACGCGACGACGTCGTGTTCGGCGCGACGACCGCCGGGCGTCCGCCGGAGCTGGCGCACGTGGAGGAGATCGTCGGTCTGTTCATGAACACCGTCGCGGTGCGGGTACGCCTGGACCCCGCGCGACCGCTCGACCGCGTCCTCGCCGACCTCCAGGCGCACCAGGCCGAGCTGCGCCCGTACCACCATCTCGGGCTCCCCGAGGTACAGCGGGCTCTGGGGCTGGGCGACCTCTTCGACACCGTCATCGGGTTCGAGAACACCCCCTTCGACGGGGCAGCCATCCAGGAGCAGGTGCCGGGCCTGCGGATCTCCCTCGACGAGGAGCCCGTCCCCGGCGCCTCGCACTATCCGCTCAGCCTGGTCGTGATGCCCGACGAACGGCTCAGTCTCGAACTCAGCTACCGGGCCGACCTGTTCACGGCTGAGGAGGCCGGTGCGCTCCTGACCCGGGTGCGCAGGGTCCTCGACTGCTTCGTGCACGACCGGACCGTGCCGCTGGGCCGGATCGACCTGCTCACGGACCGGGAACGCGGTCAGCTCCTGGCCGCGGCGGACGGGGCGGCCCACGAGCGGACAGCGACCTTCCCCGAGCTCTTCGAGGAGCAGGTACGGGCCAGTCCCGGCGCCGTCGCGGTGTACGACCACGAGCTGGCCCTCACCTACGGGGACCTCGACGCCCAGGCCAACCGGCTCGCTCGCGCCCTGGTCGGCCTGGGCATCGGCCCGGAGCGTGTCGTGGCGATCGCCATGCCGAAGTCGGCGCGGTCCGTCCTCGCGGTCCTGGCCGTCCTGAAAGCCGGTGCGGCCTACCTTCCGCTGGACCTCGGCTACCCGCCGGACCGGCTCCGCTACCTGATCGGCGACGCGCGGCCGGACCTCGTCCTCACCACCGGTGAGGGCGCCGGGATCATGGCCGAGGCCGGTGCGGGGGAGGTGCTGTGCCTGGACGGGCCCGAGCCGGCTGCCGGGAACGGCACCGAACTCCTCGGTACGGATCCGGAGCTGACCGCCGGTCTGTCCGGAGCCCCTCTCACCGACGCCGACCGGACCGCGCCGTTGCGGCCCGCGAACGCCGCCTACCTGATCTACACCTCCGGGTCGACCGGCCGCCCCAAGGGCGTGCTGGTGTCCCACCTCGGGATCTCCGCCCTGGTCGCCCAGCAGCGTGACGGGCTCGCGCTCCGCCCGCAGGAGCGGGTGCTGCTGTTCGCCTCGCCGAGCTTCGACGCGTCCGTGTGGGAACTGGCCACGGCCCTGCTGACCGGGGCGAGCGCGGTGACCGCGGACCCCGAGGACCTGCTGCCCGGCCCGGCCCTGGCGCGGACGGTGGAGCGCCACGGTGTGACCGCGCTGCTGTTGCCGCCGTCCTCGCTCGCCGTACTGCCCGAGGACGCCCTGCCCCCCGGGGTCACCCTCGTCGTGGGCGGCGAGGCGTGCCCGCCGGACCTGGTCGCACGCTGGTCGCCCGGGCGCCGGATGGTCAACGCGTACGGTCCCACCGAGGCGACCGTCATCGCGACGATGAGCCGCCCGCTGTCCGGGCGGACCGGTCCGCCGATGGGCGGGCCCGTCGTCGGTGCCCGGGTCCATGTGCTGGACGGCTCCCTGCGGCCGGTACCCGTCGGGGTGGCGGGTGAGCTCTACCTGGCCGGCCAGGGCCTGGCCCGCGGCTACCTGCGGCGGTCCGGGCTCACCGCGGAGCGTTTCGTGGCCGACCCGTTCGGCCCGCCGGGTGCCCGGATGTATCGCTCGGGCGACGTGGCGCGCCGCACGGCGGAGGGGGGCCTGGAGTACCTGGGCCGCACCGACGAGCAGGTCAAGGTACGCGGCTTCCGTATCGAACCGGGCGAGATCGAGGCGGTGCTCGCCGCCGACCCCTCGGTGGGGCAGACCGTGGTGGTCGTACGGGAGGACACACCCGGCTCACCACGCCTGGTGGCGTACGTGGCCCCGGTGGCCGCCGGCCCGCTCGACCCGGCGGCGCTCCGTGCCCGGGTCGCCGCCGTGCTGCCCGAGCACATGGTGCCCGCGGCCGTGGTCGTCCTGGACCGACTGCCCGTGACGCCGAGCGGCAAGCTCGACCGCGCCGCTCTGCCCGCACCGGACTTCTCGGGGGGCGCCGGCGGCCGGGCGCCGCGGACCGAGCGCGAGAAGCTGCTGTGCGCGTTGTTCGAGAAGGCCCTCGGCACGGAGGGGATCGGCGTCGACGACAGCTTCTTCGACCTGGGCGGCGACTCGATCGTCTCCATCAAGCTCGTCACGATGGCCCACGCCGAGGGCCTGGACATCGCCCCGCGCGACGTGTTCGCCCACAAGACCGTGGCGGCGCTCGCCACAGCGGTCAAGGACCTGGTTCCGGCGGCGGACGCCGACGCGGCCGACTCGCAGGAACCGCTGATCACCCTGGACCCGAGCGAGCTCGACGAGTTCGCCGAGGACTGGCGGTAGCCGGCCCCGCACACGGGGGCCGACGCACCACCGGAAAGGCACCACCGCACCGAGCACCACCGAACACGCACCACGGCACCGAGCACCACCACCGGACCACGAACGGCCTGGACCCTGCCAGGCCGGTCCGGTGCGCACCACCACGCGGCCCGGCCACCCGGCGCGGGCCGCACAGGACCGAACGACGGACGACCGAAGCGGTCACGACCAGGTGAGGACAACCGGCATGACAAGTAGCACCCCGACTGTTGACGTACCTTCCCCGGACGCGGCCGCGGCGGTCCCGCCGGGGGAGGACCGCGGTGACACTCCTGTCGAGTACCACCTGGACACCACCGAGGTCGCCCAGTTGGAGGAGGCCGCCGCACGGCTCGGGAGCGCCCACGGGGCGCCCGGCCTGCCGGACTTCTACGACCACGCCCACACGGCCGAGGAACTGCTGCCCGCCGGCCTGCGCAGGTTCCTCCTCTCCTACCGCAGGACCGAGCGGTCCGCCGCGTGCCTGGTGCACGGCTTCCCGGTGGACGACGCGCTGATCGGACCCACCCCGGACCACTGGCGCAAGGCCATCCGCTCCGACGCGGCCCGGTCCCAGGAACTGTGGCTGGCCATGTGCGGCATGGCGCTGGGCGACCCGTTCGGCTGGGCGACCCTCCAGGAGGGGCGCATCATCCAGAACATCCTGCCGATCCGCGGTGACGAGCGGCGGCAGAGCGGCTACGGCAGCGAGAGCCTGCTGGAGTTCCACACCGAGGACGGCTTCCACCCGAACCGCTGTGACTACCTCATGCTGTTCGGACTGCGCAACCCCGACCTGGTGCCGACCATCGTCGCCTCCGTCCGTGACGTCCGGCTGAGCGACCACGACCGCGCGGTGCTCGCCGAGCCCCGTTTCCGCATCATGCCGGACACCGAGCACGTACGGCAGCTGGAGGCCCAGGACCCCGGCCATCCCGCGCTGGAGAAGCTGTACTCGATGATCAGCGGCGCAGTCCCGACCGCCGTACTGTCCGGCGACCGGTTCGACCCCTACCTGCGCATCGACCGGCCGTTCATGGACGTCGCACCGGGGGACACCGAGGCCGAGGGGGCGCTCGACCGGCTGATGGCTGAGCTGCACCGGGTGCAGCAGGACGTCGCCGTGGGCCCCGGCTCACTGCTCATCGTGGACAACTACCTGGCGGTACACGGGCGTCGGCCGTTCACCGCCCGGTACGACGGCACCGACCGCTGGCTGAAGAAGCTCACCGTCAGCCGCAACCTGCGCCGCAACTTCAGCGGATACGTACCCGGCAACCACCGCGTCATCGTCTGAGCCGGTCGGGCGGAAGGAGCAGGAGAGCATCATGCGCACAGTCATCGTGTCCGGCGCGTCCAGCGGTATCGGTCTCGCCACCGCCGAGCGGTTCGCCCGCTCGGGCGACCACGTGGTCAATCTCGACGTCCAGGCACTCACCGGGGGCGCGGCGGACGGCCCTCGCGAGGGGGGAGGCGAGATCCGGACGGTCACGCTCGACATCGCCGACTGGACCGCCGTGGGCGAGGCCGTCGACCGGGTGCACGCCGAGCGCGGCCGCATCGACGTCGTCATCGCCAATGCGGGCATCAGTGTCCGGCACTCCATCCTCGACCTCACCGAGGCGGACGCGCGGCGCACCCTGGACGTCAACCTGATGGGTGTCCTGGCCCTGTGGCGGCACGCCGTTCCGCACATGCTGCGGGAGGGGCACGGAGTGCTCCTGGCGACGGCGTCCGTCAACGGTTCGCGCGGCTACCCCCTCTACGCGGACTACAACGCCAGCAAGGCGGGTGTCGCCTCGCTGTGCCAGACCTTCGCCGTGGAGCTGAGCCCGCTGATCAGGACGGCGTGTGTCGCCCCCGGCGCCGTACTGACACCCATGCAGCGCGCCGAGTACACCGACGCGATGCTCGACGAGGTCAACGAACGCATCCCGGCCCGGCGGCACGCCCTGCCCGGGGAGATCGCGGACGTGTTCCACTTCCTGGCCTCGGAGCAGGCATCCTTCGTCTCCGGTCAGCAGTTCACCGTGGACGGCGCCGAGACAGCCGGTGCCACCACGGCGTTCTTCCCCGGCCCCACCGAGCCGATGCGCTGACCAGGACGGCACCCGGCCGCCGGCGTCACCCGCACCCTTCCGCTGTCAACCGTCCGTAACCGAGTCCGAGGAAACCGCCCCATGGACACCCGCCCCGCACTCGATCAGGGCCCGCTCGACGCCGTCGATCTGGCCGATCCGCTCCTGCACGCCCACCACGACCTGGGGCCGTTGTGGCGCCGCCTGCGGGCGGAGGCGCCGGTGCACTGGCAGCCGGAGAGCGACGGCCGTCCGGGGTTCTGGGTGGTCAGTGGTTACGCGGACGTCGTCTCGGTACTCAGCGACAGCGCGAGCTTCACCTCGGAGCGGGGCAACGTGCTGGACACCCTGCTCGCCGGCGGTGACTCGGCGGCCGGGAGGATGCTGGCCGTCACCGACGGACAGCCGCACAAGGCGCTGCGCAGCGCCCTGCTGAAGCCGTTCTCGCCGCGATCCCTCGACGTGGTGGTCGAGAGCGTGCGGCGGGGCACCCGGCGGCTGGTCGAGGAGGCGGTGGAGCGGGGCGAGGTGGACTTCGCCGCCGACGTGGCCGCGCACATCCCGCTCGCCGCCATCTGCGACCTGCTCGGCGTGCCGCCCACCGACCGGCAGCACATCATCGAACTCACCTCCTCCGCCCTCTCCACCGGGGACGGGCTCCCCGACGAGGAGGCGACCTGGGCCTCGCGCAACGGACTGCTGCTCTACTTCTCGGAGTTGGCCGCCGCCCGGCACGACAAACCGTACGACGACGTCGTCAGCCTGCTGGTGACCAAGGAGATCGACGGGCGGCCCCTCACGCACGAGGAGATCGTCTTCAACTGCTACAGCATCATCATGGGCGGCCACGAGACGACCCGCTTCTCGATGGTCGGCGGGCTCCAGGCACTGATGGAGCGGCCCGGCCAGTGGCGGGCCCTCAAGTCCGGCGAGGTGACGACGGAGTCGGCGGTCGAGGAGGTGCTGCGCTGGACGAGCCCCGCCCTGCACAGCGGGCGAACCGCGACTCAGGACCTCTTCCTCGGCGACCAGTTCGTCGAGGAGGGCGACGTCGTCACCACCTGGCTGGCCTCCGCCAACCGCGACGGCCGGGTCTTCGCCGAGCCCGACGAGTTCGACCTCGGAAGGACCCCGAACAAGCACCTGTCGTTCGCCTACGGGCCCCACTTCTGCCTCGGCGCGTTCCTGGCCCGCGCCGAGCTGGCGGCCCTCCTGGAGAGCTTGTGCGACCTGGTCGCGGAGGCTCGTCCGACAGGCCCGCCGACCTACGTGTACTCGAACTTCCTGAGCGGCCTCTCGTCCCAGCCGGTGCGCCTCACCGGGGAGCCGGCAGGACGCCGAGCACCGCTGACATCGTCCACCGGCGGCGGGTGCCCGGGAACGGGTGACCGCCGGGCAGCACCCGGGTCCGGTGCTGCGCCGGGGTGTCCGCGGTCCACGGTCTGACGAATCGTCACGGAAGGTCGGGAGGCCAGCTGTTCGCGCGGCAGCCCGCCGGTGCTCGGCGGCCGGGGGATCGACCTGTCGTCGGGGCCGGCCGAGGCCGGCTCACGCCCCAGGGCCGGACGCGGTGCGCGCGGGACGCCGAGGCCAGGGGGCGCTGGGCGGCCGCGGCGCCGCCCGCTCGATCCGCAGCGTCAACTCGTACGCCACCTCGGCGCCGGCACCGGGGCCGGGCAGGGTGTGGAGCGACGTCGGTCCGGGCTCGGGGCCACGGAGAGGAGCCCCGGCCACTGTGTCGAACCGCCCGGCACGGGCTCGCCGGTCCGCGAGCCCCGGTCGGGCGGCTCCGCCGGCACCGGCTCCTCGGGCCCCAGGACGTGAGGTCACCCCAAGTCGCAGGCGCCCGCGCCCCTGCCCGCGGGCGGAGGGCGTACCAGCCTCAGACGCGGGTTTCCGACGGGGAACCGGGCGCTGCCCCGGTCGACTGCCGGTGTGCCGTCCGTGTGCTCATGCCGGTCAGCCTCATCGCTCCGCGCCCGGTTCCGGCAAGGCAGCCGGGCGGCAACTTCGGCGGCGACGCTCCCGGTGGAGGGGGCGCCGGAGCGGTGCGCCGTGCGGGGAGCACGCAGCGGGTCCCGCGTCTCGGATCACGCGGGGTTCGCGTGACCCGTACCACCATGGTTGCGGCAGGCGCCCTGCCGTCCGGCGTCAGCCCCGCAGGCACGGCCGTCCCTCGGCCCGGCTACGGCTGCCCCTCGGCCCGGTGGCCACGGCCGCGGTGGCGGACCGCGTCCGGCTCCTCGTGCGCGGCGGCCGACGCGTGCCCCGGCGCTCGGCGAGAGGGCCGGCCGGGGTGCCCGGCGAAGGCTTAGTTGCCGCGCGCTTGCCGGGTCCGTTGCCTGGGCCCGGTCATCGGCGGGTCCTAGCGTCGGCGGCATGACTCACACTCCTGCCGCCATCGGCACCGAGGCCATCGCTCCCGTGGTGATCGGTATGGTCCAGGTGGTCGCGCCTCGCAAGCTGGACCGGATCGAGCCGGACCACCGGCTCGTGGGTGACCTCGGCTTCCACTCCTTGGTCCTCGCGGAGCTCGGGTACAACCTGGAGGACCTCTTCGCCCTCCAGGCGCTGAACCCTGAGGCCGCCATGAAGCTGGAGCGGGTCAGCGACGTGATCGAGCTGGTCAGCGCCGAGGTGGTCGCGGGCCGGGCGGAGCTGCCCGACGCGGAGGCCCTGAGCGGCATGTTCAGCCGATACGGCGTCGACAGCCCTCCGGTATGAGCGGCCACGCAGCGGAGCGCCCGGCCCACGCGCTGGTCGCCGATCTGGAGCGGACGCTCGGTGACCCGGCCACGGATAGCGGGCCCTTCAGCTTCGCCGAGATCGTGGCGCACGAGGAGAACGACAGCCTTCCGCCGGGGGCGGTGGAGCTGCTCAGATCGTGGGGGTTCTCCGGTTACCTGGTACCCGAGGAGTTCGGCGGCCGGCTTCGGAACCTGGAAGACCTCTTCCTGCTCACCCGTACGCTCGCGCGCCGCAATCTGACGCTCGCGGTGATGTTCGGCTCCGCGCTCCTCGGTGTCAACTCGGTCTGGCTGTGGGGCGACGACGAGCAGCGCGCACGGGTCGCGGGTGCCCTCCTGGACGGGGAGCTCGCCTGTTTCGCGGTTTCCGAGCCCGACCACGGCAGCGATCTCGGCACCAACGAGACCGTTGCCGAGCCCGACGGCGACGACTTCCTCCTGACCGGGGAGAAGTGGCCGGTCGGCAACGCGACCCGGGGCCGCTTCGTCACCGTCTACGCGGCGATCGGCGGTACACGGTCCTCCCTGTTGCTCCTCGACAAGGAGCAGATGGAGAAGGGGAGTTGGACCAATCATCCGTTCGTGAGGACGGTCGGGCTGCGCGGTCACGACCTCAGCGGGATCACCTTCGACCGCACCAGGGTGCCCGCCGGCGCACTCCTCGGGCGGCCCGGTGCGGGACTGGTCGGAATCCTCCAGGTGCTCCAGATCACCCGTACGGCCATCGGAGCACTGTCCATCGGCACCATGGACTCGGTGCTGCGGATCGCCCTGCGCCACGCGCGGGAGCGGGTGCTCTACGGACAGGAGATCTACCGGCTTCCGGTCATCCGGCGGCATCTGGTCCACTCCCATGTGGACCTGCTGATCGCGGAATGCACGGCGCTGCCGGTGGCGCGGTCGCTCTCCGTCGTGCCGTCCCGGCTCAGCCTGTGGTCGTCCGTGGTCAAGTACCTCGTCCCGACCCTCGGCGAGGAGGTCGTGCAGGAGGCGGCCAGGGTCCTGGGCGCCCGGAGCTATCTGCGGGAAGGCGTGGCCTCCGGCGCGTTCCAGAAGCTCCAGCGCGACCACGCGATAGCGAGCATCTTCGAGGGGACCACGCACGTCAACCTCCACAGCATCGCCTCACAGCTTCCCGCGGTGGCGCGAGTGGCCGACCGCCCCGCCGTCGGCGGGGAAGAGGTGCTACGGCAGCTCTTCGACTGGTCCGAGGACGCCCCGCAGTGGCATCCGTCGGGCAGGGCGCTGCGGCTGACCAACGCCAGTGAGGACGAGATCACCCGGGGCTGGGGCCCGGCGGCCGCCGAGGCCCGCCGGATCGCGGAAGGCGAACTCGCCGGGCCCGAGGGCCCCGCGCTCGTCAAGGTCCTCAGCGAGCTCTCCCGACGCCGGACCGACTTCTACGCGCGGATCGCCGCCGAGGCGCCCGACGCCGCCTCCACGCACGGGCAGGACCAGGCCACCGAGCACAGCGTCCACCACGCCGCCGCCTCCTGCCTGTACACCTGGCTCTACTCCTTCGACCGGGAGCGCGCGGCGCCGGGCGGCAGTGGATGGCTGGTGCTGGCGCTGCAGCGACTGCTGCGGCGGCTGGACCACACGACCGAGCTGGAGGAGAGCTGCCTGCCGTGGCTGGAGGAGCTGATGCTGTCGAGCCTCGACGGCCCGCTGCACTTCTCACTCCAGGCCGTCAGGGCGGCTGCCGGGCCGGCGCCGGCATGAGCGGGCCGGCGTCCCCGGCGGCGCGTCAGGTGGCCCGGCGCCAGGCGCTGCCCGCGAGTACGGGCCGGTCGCGGCCCTGCTCGGCGGACCGTCCGAGTGCCGTCGCGGCTTCCTCCTGTGTGACCCAGTGCCGCACGAGTGCGTGGACCCCGTATCTGTACTGCTGCCCTCGATTGATCTGGACCAGTGAGACGTCGGCGAGTTCGGCCAGGAGGTGGGCGACGCGTGTGCTCCCGAATCCCCCGCCCGACTGGGCCGGGATCGCGTCCAGGGAGAACGTGCGGGGCAGCGAGACCAGTTCCCGGAGCAGCTCGCGATGAGGGGTGGGCAGCAGGTCGTAGCTCCACCGCACGCTGTCCGACAGCGTGCGGTGCCGCGACAGGTCACCGGCGTCGACATGTGCGAGCAGGTGGAAGAGCGTCCCGTCGTGCAGGAGGGTGGTGAGAGGGAGCGATCTGAGTCCTCGCGCGGCCACTTCTATCGCGAGTGGCATGCCGTCGAGGAGCCGGCAGAGCTCCTGCACCATCGGCAGGCGGTTGCCCAGGTCGAGCGTCGGCAGACTGGCCCGTACCCGGCGCAGGAACAGCTCCACCGCGCTCGGGAGCTCGGTGTCCGAGCCGTCCCGCTGGTCGCACGAGAGCGGCTCGACCTCCCAGGTCTCGGCCGCGCTCACGGCCAGGGCGCGGCGCGAGGTCACGATGATCTGGAGCCCGGGATGCTCGTCGAGGAGCTGCCGCGCGATCCGCGCCGTCTGCTGCGGGACGTGCTCGGCGCTGTCCAGGACCAGGAGCCGCCGTCCGAGCCCGGCACCGCCCCGCGCACCGCCTTCGTTGCTGGTCAGGCGCCGTACTACACGCGTCAACTCGGCTGCCGAGACGGCGGGTTCCAGATGCTGGGGCGGGATGTCGTGCAGTTCGGCGACGGCCACTCCGCCCTGGAACAGCGGGCGCAACCGGGATGCCGCTGCCAGGGCGATGCGGGTCTTGCCCACGCCGCCGGGTCCGGTGAGGACGATCAGCCGGCTGCGCTGCGCGGCGGCGAGGACGTGCCCCAGGTCGGCCTGGCGGCCCACCAACGCGTCGCCCAAGGGCCGGGGGCCCTGCCAGGGCGGGAGCGCCGTCGGGTCGGCGTGGAGGTCCGCGGGCTGCCCGAGCGCCGGCCTGCGCCCGCTGTCCCAGGGCGCCGGCTCGGAGAACGCGGTGGCGGTGGCGCCGAGCGCGGTGAGCAGCAGGTTGACGGAGGTCCGACGGGGATTGGTGTTGGAGCCGGTTTCCAGGTTGCGGATGGTCCGGACACTGACGCCGGACCGGTCGGAGAGCTCCTCCTGCGTCCAGCCGGACAGTCTGCGTTGATTGACCAGGAAGTCGCGGAGCTGATGGATGTCTGTTCTGTCGAAAGAGTAGTGTTCCTTCAGAATCGGCATGTAAGCCCCCCGTGAATTATTGACCGTGCCAGTCGTGCGCATCCGTGCGATGCGAAAATCCGGTTGCCGCATTCTTTATGAGAGCGGTGGTACCGATAGGCGAGCCGTGGCGTTTGTAGTGCCGGGCGGTTCGCGTGTGCGCTGACGAGCGGCTCGGTGCAACATCTCCTGCAATTACGGAGGACCCTACTCGAAGACCTCATCCGAGTGGGAGATGTGAAGGCGTCGAAAAATTCTGCCGATCAGCACGGCTCCGACCGCTCCGGCTTTGATCAGCTGTGACCCGTCGGTAAGCGCCCGGCCCGCCGGTGCACATGCTGAAATCATCAGCACGCGCCTATTCGTTCCTCGTGGAGCGAGTGCCCGGGGAAGCGTGGGCACGACAAGGACCGGCTTGCCCGCACCGCCTGTGCGGCCCCCTGCGAAGAGGCGGGAAACCGGCGTTCATGGTGTCCAGCACTGATCGGTCGCCTTTCCTGTCCGGGCGTCGGATCGGATTCGACGAGTCACCCCTACCCCCTGCGGATCCCGGTCACGTCGTTCTTCCGGGCGCCGGGACAGGAGAATCCGCACTCTCCCGAGGCCGATCGGGGCTGCCGGTCCCGAAGGGGCGTCGACCGGGTCGACGAACGCTTATGACGGCCTAAAAATACCGCATCGATGCGCTCTCGGACAGGCGAGATTGGCTTAAAGTGACATTGCCATATGGTGAATACCACGTGTTTCGCCGGGTTGGTTGTTTCTGTTTGTCCTAATTTTTCCCTGCTTTCGGCGCCAAACCCTCCAGGGGGTCATGCGATACATAGCTGGCCGAAACTGCCACTACGGACAGGAGGAGGCCGGAACGTGCCACCCAGCGGCCGGTGAGCCCAGCCGGGCCGGGGGACCCAATGGGCGGTTCGGGCGCCGGGGGAGCTGCGCGAAACGTGCCGTCGGGCCGCAGCCGAACGGTGAAGTCCCGAAAACCGAAGCGGGTTCCCCCCCATGGCGAGAACGCCTTGTAGGAAGCCTCCTTGGCACAGAAGAGCAGACGGTCCAGTGGCAGACCGGCGGCCGGGGGGAAGTCCTGCCGGAGCCAGCCCGCTTCGACGTCCGTGACGATCCGCTCCGCCATGAAGCGGGAGAGGGGCTCCCGCGGTTCCGCGTCGATGCCCAGAGCGGCGAAGTCCTCGGTCAGCGCGACAGCGGCCGCGCGGTAGTTCCGGCAGTGGGTCATGCTCCCCACGACCCCCGCAGGCCAGCCGGGTGCGCCCAGGGGGCCGGGCACCAAGGGCGCCGGGTCCACCCCGAGGGCGGTCAGTGCCGCACGGGCGCACCCGCGCACCGTGGTGAACTCCTTGCGCCGCTCGTCGAGCACCCCTTCCACCACCGCCTGTTCGGTGGCGAAGAGGGCGACGGCGCCGTCCGGGCCGTCGTCGTCGAACGCCTCCCGCGCCCGCACCCCGGTGGGCACCACCTCAGCGATCACGCCTCGCCTCCTCCTGCCGGGCATCGGATACCCGGGTGCCGCGATTCTTCCGTCCGCGGTGCGCCGGACCTGCCGACGGGGTGCGATCCGGCGGCGGCGGCGGCGGGGCGGGCCGGCTCCGCGCCGGGACCGTCGAGGTGCACGAGCGTGGTCCGGTGGACCGAGCGGCAATTCCCGCCCGGTGAGTTGCCGGTGCGCTGCCTGGCCCGGTCCGCTCCCCATCGACCAGCATGCATCGCAGGTCGGCGGCATACGCCCGGACGAGCGTGGAGACAAAGGACAGAGGACGACTAGCCATGGCGCAGGCGCGTCCCGAAGAGACCGGGCCGGCTTCGGTCAGCCCCCCGTCACTGTGGCGGGATCGCGACTACATGTACTGGTGGTCGGGCAACGGCCTGTCGACGCTGGGCACCAGCGTGTCGACGCTCGCCTTCCCGCTGCTCGTCCTCCACCTGACCGGATCCGCCGCCCAGGCCGGCGTCATCACCGTCCTGCACATGGTCGGCCGGCTGGCCACCCTCGCGGTGGGCGGGGCGCTGGCGGACCGGGTGTCCCGCCGCGCCATCCTGTGTCTCGTACCGCTGGTCCAGGCGGTGTCGATGGGCGTCGTCGCCCTGCTGGTGTACAGCGGCGACCCCTCGATGACCGCGATCGGCGCGATGGCCCTGCTCAGTGGTCTGGCGGCCGGACTGCGGGTCGGTGTCTCGATGCCGGTGCTCCGCAGGATCGTCCCCAAGGAGCAGGTCGCGGCCGCGACGGCCCAGGGGATGGGCCGCGACATGGTCGCCCAGCTGATCGGCGCTCCGCTCGGTGGCCTGCTCTACACGATGGGCCGCTGGATCCCGTTCCTCTTCGACGCGGTCTCCTTCCTCTTCGTCACCCTGGGCTCCCTGCTGATCCGCCGGCCCCTCGGCCCGGACCGGCACCCCGACGACGGGCCCCGTGCCAGCCTGGCCAAGGACGTCGGCGACGGTCTGCGCATGATCAGGCGCAGCGACTACCTGGTGTTCACGCTCATCTGGGGCGCTGTGCTCAACGCCGTCGCCGAGGGTTTCATCCTGCTCTTCGTGGTGCTGGTGCAGCACCGGGGAGGCGGGCCCACGGCGGTCGGTCTCGCCACCTCGCTGGCGGTCACCGGTGGTGTCATCGGAGCGGTCCTCGGCCCGCTGCTGATGGGAAAGCTGGGCGCCCGGCGGGTCCTGATCATCTCCGCGTGGGTCTTCATGGCCTCGTTCGCCGTGGCGGTGTCGGTCTCCCAGCCGTGGCAGATCGGCCTGGTGGTGATGGTCGGCATGGTCAGCATGGTGCCGATGAACGTCGTGACCGAGTCGTACGAGGTCCGGCTGGTTCCGGACCAGTACCAGGGCAGGGTCGCGGCGACCAGCCGCTTCTTCGTCCAGGGGGTCCAGTGGATCGGCCCGTTGGGAGCGGGCATCCTCGCCGACGCGGTGGGCGTGGAGCGGGCCGTCCTGGTGCTGGCGGCGGCCATGGCCCTGCTGGCGATCACCCTGCACGCGGCCCGGCGGTACGTGAAGGTGCTCGACATCCCGCTGGCCGACGTGGAGGAACTTCCCCTGCCCGGGGCCGTGCCCACCGGCGAGGAGAGCAGGCCGGCGGCCCCTCCGGAGGACGACGTCCCCGCCACGGCGACCGGGACCACGACGCTTGGAGACCCGCAGCAGCGATGACGGGCCTCGGCCCGCCGACCGGAACACATGCCCGCCGACCGGAACGTACGAAGGAAATCATGGAAGATCTTGTTCAGCCCCTGTCACTGACGGACGTCGCCGAAAGCCTGCGGACGGGTGCCGCCGAGCCGCAGAAGTACGTGGCCAGGACCGTCGAGCGCATCGCGGAAGTGGACGGTGTCGTCCAGTCCTTCGTGGCGGAGCCCGGCCGGGCGGACCGGCTGGCCCACGCGGCCCGGGAAGCCGCCGGGCGCGGGACGGTGCCGGGCGACCGGCCCGCGCTGTACGGGGTCCCGGTCGGGATCAAGGACATCATCCACGTCGAGGGGCTGCCCACCGGGGCGGGATCGGCGCTGCCGCCCGAGGTCCTGGCAGGAGGGCAGGCCACGGTCGTGGACCGGCTGCTCGAGGCCGGCGCGGTCATCGCGGGGAAGACGGTGACGGGCGAGTTCGCCGTCACGGCGCCGGGGCCCACCCGTAATCCGCACCGGCCGGAGCACACCCCGGGCGGATCGAGCAGCGGCTCCGCCGCGGCCGTCGCCGCGGGTCTGGTTCCGCTCGCCATCGGTACCCAGACCATCGGGTCGCTCATCCGCCCCGCCGCGTACTGCGGAGTGGTCGGCTTCAAGCCCAGCCACGGACGCATCCCGCTGGACGGTGTCCTCCCCGTCGCCCCGACCTTCGACACCGTCGGCATGATCACCGCTCGGGTCGCCGACGCCGCGCTGGCTGCGAGTTGTCTGTGCGACGACTGGCGGCCCGACCGGGCGACCCCCGGCCGGCCGGTGCTCGGCATACCGGAGGGCCCGTACATGAACTTCGCGGAGCCGGAGGCCCGCAGCGCCTTCGACGAGCAGGTGGCCGCGCTGCGCACGGCGGGCTACGACGTGGTGAGCGTCCCCATGTTCGAGAACTTCGAGGAAGAGGTCTTCGACTTCTTCGTGATCAACCTCTACGAGCTGTCCCAGGCCCACGCCGACTGGTTCGCGCGCTACGAGGAGCTCTACGACGCGCGCACCGCCGAGGCCATCCGCCAGGGCCAGGGTGCCCAGGCGTCCGACCACGCGGCCTCACTGGCGCGGGGCGAGGCGTTCCGTGACCGGCTGGCCGCCTCCACGGCCGAGCACGGCGTCGACCTGTGGATCACCCCCGCCGCCACCGGACCGGCTCCGCTCGGCCTGGAGAGCGCCGGGGACTCGGTGATGTCCCTGCCGTGGAGCGGCGTCGGCCTCCCGTGCCTCACCATCCCCACCGCCCGTCCCGCGGGCGCCCTGCCGCTCGGTTTCCAGTGCGTCGGCCGTGACGGCGAGGACGAGCGCCTGCTGCACTGGGCCCTCGACCTCGAGGCGGTACTCACCGCGCGGGGGGCCGGTACCCGTGAGAGCTGAAGGACGAGGCGTGGAGACTCCGGTGGAGATGGGCATCGTCGCGACCGGTACCGCGTTCGGCACCCTCTGCGACGTGGCCGGGACCGCGGGCGAGTACCTGCCCGATCCCGAGGTCGTCACCAAACTGGGCTACGAGAGCTATCACCGGGTGGCCGACGGTGTGACCGCGGTCGACCTGGCGGCCGAGGCGTCCCGCGTCGCCCTGAAGAACGCCGGCCTCGGCATCGGGGACGTGGACCTGATCGTCCTCGGCCACTCCGACATACCCCAGTACCTGGGGTGGGACCCCTCGGCGGCGGTGGCCAGGGCGCTCGGCGCCCACGGCACCCCCACCGTGCTGTTCACCCAGTCCTGTGCCGCGTGGTCGTCGGCGTTCGACCACGCGGCGGGCGCGATGGCGCTCTCGCCCGACACGGGCACCGTACTGGTGGCCATGGTCAACGTGGTCAGCGAGACGCACACCAACCGGATGGACTTCAACGGCACCATCGCCAGCGACGGAGCCGCCGCCGCTGTCCTGCGCCGTGGCCATCCACGCCTCCGCCGGCTCTCCTCCGCCGCCTTCACCGATCCCGAGTACGCGGACCTGTTCCGTATCGACATCGGTGGTTCCGCCCACCCCGTACCGCCCCCGGGCCGGACCCATCGCGACCTGGACCCGATGATCGCGGTCTACGAGCACTTCGGCGCGGACCCCGAGCGCTTCGGGCGGTTCGTCGGGGAGGTCGTCGGACGGTTCGCCGACGTGGTTGACAAGGCTCTGGCGCGGGCCGGCCGGGACCGGAGCGAACTGGCCCGGCTCGTCTACCTCAACGACAGCCAACGGGCGATCCGCGGCGCCGCCGACGCGATCGGCGTTCCCGTCGCCCGCACCAACGCCGAACTCGCCCGACGACTCGGGCACATGGGCGCTGCCGATCAGCTGGTCTCCCTCCACCTGCTCGCGGAGGCCGGGGAGCTGGCCCCGGGGGACCTCGTCGCCCTCGCGGGTGTCGCCTCCCCCGGCATGCACTGGTTCTGCACGCTCGTCGAGGTGTGAGACCGGAACATCGAGACGAGGCAGTGCTCCCCGTGTCACGACCCCAGGATGGGAAACAGGAATGACCACCGAGTCCGGCATCGAGCCGGAGACACTGATCGGGATCTCCGAGGACGAGATCGCCCGATTCGTCGTCGAGCGCTTTCTTCCCGACGTCGAGTGGAGCGAACTCGACCCGGACTACGACCTGCTGGCGACCGGAGTGGTCGACAGCCTCGGGGTGCTGCACATCGCGAGCTGGCTGGGGAAGCAGCACGGCATCACCCTGACCGGCCCCGAACTGACGGCCGGTAACTTCCGTTCCGTGCGGACCATCCGGGCGACGGCCGAGCGGGCGGAAGCGGGTGGCGCGGCATGACCCGCTCGCTCGTCGCGTCGTTCACGGCCCGCGCGGCCGCCCAGCCCGGCGCACCCGCGCTCATCTGGGAGGACCGGCCCGTAAGTTACGGCGATCTGTACGCCATGGCGGCCAGGGCACGCACCCAGGTCGAGGAGGCGGCGCCGGACGCCGAGCGTCCCGTCGGTCTGCTGGTACGCAAGTCACCGGAAGCCGTGGCGCTGGTGCTCGGCTGCCTGATGGCCGGCCGCACCTTCCTGCTGCCCTCGCACGAGCTGCCCGACGCCCCCCTGAAAGCCCTGTACCAGCAGGCGGGGTGCGCGGTGGTGCTCGGCCTCGCCGACGCCCCGCCCGTCGACCGGGTGGTGGATCCGGCCGGGGCTCCCAAGAGCTGTGCGGAGTACCCCCCCGCCGCGGCCGTCGACGACGAAGCCGTGACCTTCATGCTCACCACGTCCGGCTCGACCGGTCTGCCCAAGGTCGTTCCGCTGTCGTCCGGCGCGGTCGGCCGTTTCACCGAGTGGGCGGCCGAGACCTTCGGGATCACGACCGGCGTCGCTGTCCTCAACTACGCGCCGCTCAACTTCGACCTCTGCATGCTGGACGTGTGGACGACGCTGGCGTACGGCGGCACCGTCGTGCTGGTCGACCCGGGCAGGGGTGCCTCGGCCGGCTATCTGCGTGATCTGGTCGCCGATCACGCGGTGTCCGTGGTCCAGGGAGTGCCGCTGCTCTTCCAGCTGCTCGCGGAGGCGACAGCGCAGAGCGGTCCTCTCGACACGCCCGAGCACGTCATCTTCGCCGGTGACAGCATGCCCGCTCGGGTGCTGGCCGGGGTGCCCACCACCTTCTCCAAGGCACGCTGGTACAACAACTACGGTTGTACCGAGACGAACAACAGCTTCCTCCACGAAGTGGACCAGGACCGGCCCCTCCGTACCCCGCTGCCGATCGGCCGGCCGCTGGCCGGTGTGCGCTGGTTGGTCATCGGCCAGGACGGCCGGGCGCTGACCGGCCCCGGTCAGGGTGAGCTGCTGGTCAACACCCCTTTCCAGAGCGCGGGATACGTGAACGCGCCCAACGGGAAGACCTTCGCCCCGCACCCGGACGGTGCACCCGGCCTCGTCTACTACCGCACCGGCGACATGGTCACCGTGCACGAGGACGGCGCCCTGAGCGTGATCGGCCGGACCGACTACCTGGTGAAGGTGCGTGGTTTCCAGGTCAGCACCCAGAGTGTGGAGCAGATCCTCCTGGACCACCCGGCCGTCGCCGAGGCCGCCGTCATCGCCCTCCCCGATCCGGTCGCCGGCCACCGCCTGCACGCCCGCCTTCGGCTGACCGATGCGGGACGGGTGAACAGCCTCTCGCTGCGCCAGCACTGCTCGGAGCGAACGGTACGCGCGGCGATCCCCAGCGTGTTCGAGATGGTGACGGACCCGCTGCCCAGGACCTCCACCGGCAAGGTCGACCGCAACCGGATCAAGGCCCGCCTTCTCGCAGCCGAGGAGGAGCCGGCCCGGACTCCGCGGCCCTGAGGCCGTGGTCCACTCGGCCCCGACGTGACCGGATGCGGTGCGGTGAACGCCGCACCGCGTCCGCCGGAGCCGGATCGAGTGAGGAGCGACCTGACCCACCCGGCCCCGGCCCACGGACATCCTGACCTCGCCTTCGCGCAGCCGTCAGGCGGCGGCGGGCCGGCCCCTGACGCACGGCACGCACCTGCGGCGGATACCGGAACCGCCCACGACGTGCGTCCCCTGACGGGTGAGACTCACCCGTCGGCAGCGGCCTGGCCCTGCCGACGGCAGCCTTCGCTCCGGGCAGCCGCAACGACGCCTCGTGATGCTCCTTGCTCCTCCCCACCTCGCTCACCCACACGGTGTCCTCGTCGCTGGCCGATGCGGTCACGACGTGGAGGTCGTATCCCGCTTCGCGCGGACCCTCGGCGCCGGCGACCGGTACGGCGACCACCTCCGCCCGGCGCCGTCAGGGCTCGGACGGCCCTGGTGCGTGGATACGGCATCGTCATGGTGGCGGCGGTAGGCGATAGGTGGTGGGCGGCGCCGGCCGACGTGCGCGGCGTCCCGTCGTCAGGCTCCGGGGCGTCGCCGCGACCGGGTCCGGCGACCGGGTCCGGCCGTGGCGCGGCGCGCTCGCACTGTCGTGAACTGACGGCTACTTTGACCGTATATGTCATGCGAGAGACGGGCCCCCTCCGGTGGTCTCCCCTGCCACGGCCGTCGGTCCGCGACCACCCGGCTTCCCGTACGACCGCGACGGTGCACCGTGAGGGAGGGGCCCTGGTGCCGACCCGGCCGCCCGACGGGCCCGGGTGCGGCGAGCGAGGGGCTCCCGCGCCCGCACCGCCGACGCGTCGGCGGTGTCACCGGCCGGCCGGGCGACCCGTCCCGCATGCGTGACCGGACATCACGAGCCAAGGCGAGGAGCCACGATGCATCTGCCCACTGTCCACCACTGGATCATCACCCTGCGGTGGGAGGTCGCCGGCACCCCCGTCCGGCGCACCGTGGAGGGCACGGTCCTGATCGAGCCCGGTCAGACACGGCAGGAGGCATACCGGCAGCTCGTCGCCGCCGCCGCCGACCAGGTGGGAGCGGCCGAGTCGGCCGTCGAGTTCTTCGCCCTCGAACCCGACCAGCTCTGAGGAGCCCCCGTGCGGGCCGCGCGGGCCCGAGGTGATCCGCTCCACCCCGGACTAAGGCCCCCCGCACCCGGCCCCCGCACAAGGAGAGTCGCCATGCAACGCCCCATCGTCGCCGGAGTCGACGGTACGGCCGACAGCCTGATCGCGGCGGGCTGGGCCGCGGCCGAGGCGCGCCGGCACGGAGCACCCCTGGTGCTCCTCCACGGCCACGTCCCCCAGGGCAGGGGGTCCCATCCCCTGCTCGCCGGCAGAACGGAGCACGAGCGCCGCGCCGCGGGACAGCTGCTCGACGACGCACTGGCATGGGTGCGCGACCACTACGACGACATCGAGGTGAGTGCTGAACTGGCGGTGCGGCCGGAGGCGGATTTCCTCGTCGAGCGCGGCGCGGACGCGCGGATGCTCGTGGTCGGCTCTCGCCGGCCGGGCCCGATGACGGGCTTCTTCCTCGGATCGGTCGGCCTCCGCGTACTGAGCCGGGCGGCCTGCCCGGTCGTCATGATCCGCGGCGGGGCAGCCGGCCGCCACCGGGGGAGCGGCGAGGTCGTGGCAGGGGTCCCGCGGGAGGAGGAGGCGGACGCGGTGCTGGACTTCGCCTTCCGGGCGGCGGCCGCGCGCGGTGTCCCGCTGCGGGCGGCGCGCGCCTGGCACCTGCCCACCCTCCTCGTCAACGACCCCGACCTGGTGCGCCGCTCCCAGGAGAGCGGCGGGCCGGAGGAAGCACAGCGCCTCGCCCTGGCGGACCAGCTGGTGCCGTGGCGGCGGCGTCATCCGCAGGTCGCGGTGGTGGAGCACGTCGAAGCCGGGCCGACCGCCGAGATGCTGGTGGCTCTGGCGGCGTCGGCCCAGCTTCTCGTCGTCGGCCGCCGCGCCGCACCCCGCAGCCGGTACGTGGGGCACGTGGCCCACGCGACCCTGCACTTCGCCGACGTGCCCATCGCCCTCGTCCCGCGATCGTCGGTGCCGCCCGCCGCCGACGAGTGAGACGCGCGCGCCCCGGCCGCACGTCCGAGCCCTCCGCGGGTTCCGGCCCGACCGGCGACAGCCCCGTCCCCGTGAGCGTTCCGGGGGCGGGGCTGTCGCGTCCTGCGGGCCGCACCGGGCCCGTCGGCCCGGTGGCGGCGTCAGCGTCTGCGGGCGGGGCGGCCGGCGCCGATGCCGGCGACGTGCAGGGCGAGGCAGATGAGGCCCAGCAGCATGACGTTCACGGAGGAGAAGACGTCGTTGGTGGCGATGTCGGCTGCGTTGATCAGGAACGCGATGAAGAACAGAACGGCGGCGGCTATACCGAGCATGGGATTGCTCCTCTCGAAGGGGTGAGGTGCGTGTGCCCGGACATCCCGCGGACAGGCCCCCGTTTTCGCTCCGGCTTCCACGAGGCCGTCCGGGGCCGCCCGCACGCCGCCCGGGTGGGCGCCGAACGCGGGGGTAGACGAGTGGGGAGAAACCGAGTGAGGAGGGGTCGATGACGAAGGACACGTCACTGCGTGCTGTGGGATGGGCACAGACGTTCCCGATGTCGCGCGGTGTGCGGGCGGGCCGCCAATGGACGCGTGAGCACCTGGCGTCCCTGCCATGGACACAGGACGCGCCCGAGACGGTGGACGCGATCCTGCTCAGCGTCTCCGAACTCATCACCAACGCCCACGTCCACGCGCACAGCGACGCCCAGCTGATCCTCACCTGGGACAGCCGATGCCTGCACGTGAGCGTGCACGACTCCGACCCGGTGCCGCCCTCCCGGCGGCCCGAGGACCTCACCACGACGGGAGGGCGCGGGCTGGCCATCGTCGACGCGCTCGCCGACGGATGGTCCACGCATCCGCAGAGGTCCGGGAAGACCGTCACCGCCTGCTTCGTACCGCCGGGCTCCCCGAAGCCCGCGCACGGCGACGCCGTCAGCTGATCCGGGTGCGTGAGCGGCCGGGCCGGAACACCGGCCACGGCCGCTCACGCCCGCCCTCTCCCGTCCCACCCTCCTCACACACGTCACGGACTTCCGGGCCGTCCGGAACACGGGTACTCCCGCGTCCGCGACACCGGGAGCGCGCTCCCGCCTCCGACCCGGCATCGGTACGTGCTCATGCGTGTGGCCCGGCACAGGTGCCGGGCCACACGCATGAAAGGGGAGCGTCTCGCGCTCGTGGCGAGGCCCCGGACCGAGTCCGGGGTCCCGCCTCCCGGACCGAGCCCGGGAGTGTCTGCGGGAGTCAGTGCTTGAAGGCGTCCTTGGCCTTCTCCTTGGCCTGGCGGGCGTCTCCCTTGGCCTGGTCTGCCTGCCCCTCGGCCGTCAGGCGCTCGTTGCCGGTGGCCCGGCCGGCGGCTTCCTTGACCTTGCCCTTGGCCTGCTCGGTCTTGGCCTGGGTCTTCTCTTCAGCAGCCATGTCGATCACACCTTGTTCTGTGGGCGTCGGGAACACCTTCCGTATGACCGGGACCGGCGCGGGCAAACACCGTGCCGCCGAACGGGTTCCCGGCGGCCGTTACCATCCCCCGTGACCGAAACAGCCGAAGCCCGTGTATCTCGCACACGCATATTCGCCGACCTGACGCCCCTGCGGACCTCGCCCGACTACCGGAGGCTCTGGTTCGGGAACACCGTGTCCTGGATCGGGCAGGGCATGACCGCACTGGCCGTCTCGCTCCAGGTCTACGACATCACCGGGTCGGCGTTCTCCGTCGGGCTGACCGGTCTCTGCTCCCTCGTGCCGCTGGTGCTGCTCGGTCTGTACAGCGGAGCCGTGGCGGACACCGTCGACCGCCGCAAGCTGGGTCTGTTCAGCGCCGCCGGGTCCTTCGTCCTCTCCGTGGCCCTGGCCTCCGTGGCCTTCGCCGGGATCGAGGACGTCGGCCTCCTCTACGCGGTCGTCGCCCTCCAGGCCGCCTGCTTCGCCCTCAACTCGCCGGCCCGCAGCTCGATGATCGCCCGCCTGCTGCCGGCCGGGCAGCTGCCCGCCGCCAACGCCCTCAACTCCATGACGTCCACCACGGGCGGTCTCGTCGGGCCGATGCTCGGCGGCCTCGTCGTCGGCTGGTGGGGGTACCGCGCCGCCTACACCGTCGACGCCGTCACCTTCACCGCCTCGCTGTACGCGATGTGGCGGCTGCCGTCGATGCTCCCCGACCGGGCGGACGGGGGGAAGGCGGCCGGACGGGCCTCCGTCGCGGACGGCCTGCGCTTCCTGGGGACCCGGCCCAATCTGCGGATGACCTTCTTCAGCGATCTGTGCGCCATGGTCCTCGCGCAGCCGCGTGCGCTGTTCCCGGTGGTCGCCGTGCTGTGGTTCGGGGGCGACGCCCGGACGACCGGGCTGCTGGTCGCCGCCCCGGCGCTGGGCGCGCTCCTCGGCAGCGTGTTCTCCGGCTGGCTGGGGCGGATCCGCCGGCACGGGCTCGCGGTCCTGATCGCGGTGGGCTGCTGGGGCGGCGCCATCGCGGTGTTCGGGCTGGCCAGACAGCTCTGGCTCGGCCTGCTCCTCCTGGCGGTCGCGGGATGCGCGGACTCCATATCCATGGTCTTCCGCAACACGATGCTCCAGGCGGCGGCACCGGACGAGATGCGCGGGCGGCTCCAGGGTGTGTTCATCGTCGTCGTGGCGGGCGGCCCCCGGCTCGGTGACCTGGTGGCCGGCTCCGTCGCCGACCTGGCGTCACCGGCCGTGGCCGTGACCGGCGGAGGCCTCGCGTGCGTCCTGGGGGTGTGCCTGCTCGGCCTGCGCGGCCGGGGGTTCACGCACTACGACGCCCGGGACCCGCAGCCGTAGGCCCCGGCCCCGGGCCCTTCCGCGGAGCCCCCGGCCCGCGGGGCCGCCGCCGCTCAGGTGACGTCCGTGATCCGCGGCATCTCACCCGCCGTCGTGGAGACGTCGATGAGTGAGAAGACCGCGCCCTGAGGGTCGGTCAGGGCGGCGAACCGGCCGAACGGCATGGTCATCGGGCCGAACCGGAGCTCCGCCCCGAGCGACTTCGCCCTGTCCACCGCCCCGTCGCAGTCGGCGACCGTGAAGTACACGTTCAGGTGGGCCGGCACCTCGGGCGGGAAGTCCTCGCCCATCTTCATCCGGCCGAGCACCGGGTCCCCGCCCAGGTCGTAGAGCGAGAAGTCGATCGCGTCGTCCTCCAGGTGCTTCACCCCGTATCCGAAGACGGCCGGGAAGAACGCGTCCGCCTTCGCCGGGTCCCGGGTGTACACCTCCGCCCACGCGTACGCGCCGGGCACCGTCCGGGCCTGGAAACCCTCGTGGCTGCCCGCCTGCCACGCCCCGAAGGGGGTCCCGGCGGGGTCGGCGGCCAGCACCATCGTCCCGAAGTCGCCGACCCTCATCGGCTCCACCAGCACCTCGCCCCCGTGCTCGCGGATCTTCGCGGTGGTGGCCGCGGCATCCGGGGAGGCGAGGTAGAGCGTCCAGGCGGGAGGCGACTCCTGACCGGGCATGGGGGGCGACAGGGCGGCGACGGCCTTGCCGTCCACGTACGCCTGGGTGTAGTTGCCGTACTCGGGCATCGATTCGCCGTAGGTCCAGCCCAGGACCTCACCGTAGAAGCGCTTGGCACCGTCGAGGTCGCCGAACGTACCGTCGGCCCAGCACGGGGTTCCCTCGGATTCTGCGGCCATGACCGGACCCCTCTTCACTCGGCGGATGGTCCCTCCTGCCACGCTAGCCAACCGTCGCCCGCGCGGCGCGCCGAGCGTCTCAGCGCTCCCGCCCGGCCGGACCGACCACGGACCGGGCGACGCCGAGTTCCACCAGGTCCTGCGGGCGCAGGCGGAGCTGGTCGGCGGTGGCACGCACCTCGTCCGGACCGCGCTTGAGGATGGCGGCGGCCGATTCGGGGGCGATGACGGAGAAGTAGCTGTCCGACGTGACGTGGGTGTTGTCCGGCGCCGCCAGGGCGAGCGCGCCGCCGGAGCCGCCCTCGCCGATCACGAGGGTCGTCACCGGGACCCGGGCGCCGGCGATCGCCGCGAAGGCCCCGGCGATGGCCGCTCCCGCGCCCGTCCGCTCGGCCTCGGCGTCGTTGGCCGCGCCGGGGGTGTCGACCAGGGTGAGCACGGGGATGCCGAGCCGGTCCGCGAGGTGGATCACCCGGGACGCCGTGCGGTAGCCGGCCGGGAGCGTGGCGGTGCCGCACTGGGCGACGTACGCCACAGGCCGTCCGTCGTGCAGCCCGACCCCGCAGAGCAGCCCGGGATCGACGCCCCCGCAGCGGTCACCGCTCAGCGGCAGGCGGTCCTCGAAGTACGCGTCCAGGTAGGCCGCGGCCCGGGGCCGTTCCGGCGCACGGGCCCGCTCCACCGCGTCCCAGCCGGTCTCCGGCAGGCCGGTGGCCGACAGCGGGTCCGGCAGCGGAGCCGGGTGCGCGGGTCCGGACACCGTCAGCGCGGCCAGCCAGCGGCCCAGCGTCGCCGGCAGTTCCCCGGCCGGCACCACCGCGTCGATCTGGCCCGCCGCCCACTGCCCCTCGGCGGTGTAGGCGTACGGGTCCGCGCCGGCCGGCCGCACCCGGGAGCCGGCGAACCCGATCTGCGCCCCGGGCAGGGCCAGCACCACATCGGCCCCCGCCCCCAGGGTGGCCCAGCCGCCCCCGGTCATGGGGTCCCGCGCCACCGCGATCTGCGGCAGCCCCGCCGCGCGCAGCAGTGCGGAGGCGCGTGCCACCCGCTGGAGCTGGGTCAGCGCGACCATCCCCTCCTGCATCCGGCTGCCGCCGGTCGCGACGAGGGAGACGAGCGGCAGCCGCCGTTCGCGGGCCAGCGCGTACGCGGACTCCAGCCGGTCCCCGGAGCACCCGCCGAGCGAGCCGCCCAGGAAGCCGAACTCGAAGGAGACCAGGACGCAGGGGTGGCCGGCGACGTCCGCCACCCCGTGGAGGACCGACTCGTCCTCGCCGGTCCGGGCCGCGGCGCGCGCCCGGGACTCCCCGTAACCCGCCCAGCCCAGCGGCCCGTCGGCCGGGCCCGGGCACCGTGGCGGGCGGTGTTCGGTGAAGTCGCCGGCGATCGCGGCGATGATCTCCCGCGCCGCCATGCGGCCGTCACCGGGGGCGTCAGGCACCGAGCGACCTCTTCATGATCTTGCCCAGCTCGTTCCGGGGCAGGGCGTCGAGGTGGTGGACGACGCGCGGGCGTTTGTGCGGGGCCAGCAGGGCGGACACGTGGTCCGCCAGCTCGCGCTCGCCGGGCGGGGCGGCCGGGTCGGCCGGGACGACCCAGGCCACGATCCGCTCGCCCAGATCGGGATCGGGCTCACCGGTGACGGCGGCCTCACGCACCCCCGGGTGGTCCAGCAGGGCGTTCTCGATCTCGCCCGCGCCGATCTTGTAGCCGCCGCTCTTGATCAGGTCGGTGGCCTTGCGCCCGACGATCCGCACGTAGCCGTCGGGGTCGACCGTGGCCATGTCGCCCGTGCGGAAGAAGCCGTCCTCGGTGAACGCCGCGGCCGTGGCGTCGGGGCGGTCGAGGTAGCCGGTGAAGACGTTCGGCCCGCGCACCTGGATCTCCCCGATGGACGCCGGGTCCTCGAGCACGGTGCCGTCCTCCTCGACGAGCCGCAGCTCCACCCCGGACAGCGGCGGACCGACCGTACCCGCGCGCGGGGCGCCGTCGGCCCGTACGCCCGTGTTCATCAGGGTCTCCGTCATGCCGTACCGCTCGATGACGCGGCGGCCGGTGGCGGCGGCGATCCGTTCGTGGTCGTGGACGGGCAGGGCCGCCGATCCGGAGACGAGCAACCGGGCGCCCGCGAGGGCCTCCTTCAGCCGTCCGGGGCCGTCCGGGTCGTCCAGCGCGCCGGCCAGCCGGTGGTACATCGTGGGCACGCCGAACAGCATGGTGCCCCCGGAGAGCAGTTCCCGGGCCACTCCCTCGGGGGAGAAGCGCCCCAGGTGTCGCACCGAGCCGCCCCGGCGCAGCGGGCCGAGAACGCCCAGGATCAGGCCGTGCACGTGGAACAGGGGCAGGGCGTGCACGAGGACGTCGTCGGCGGTCCACCGCCAGGCGTCCTCCAGCGCGTCCAGCGAGGCGGCGATCGCCCGGCGGGGGAGGACCGCGCCCTTGGGCGGGCCCGTCGTGCCGGAGGTGTAGACGATCAGGGCCGGGGCGTCCGGGGAGGGCTCCGCGCCCGGGGCCTCCGCACCCGGCGCTGCCGTACCGGGGTCCAGCCGCCGCAGCCCGTCCAGCGCCGGCGGAAGCACCTCGTCCGCCCCGGCGAGCACGACGGAGGGGGCGCTGTCGCGGAGGATGTGCGTCAGTTCCCGGTCGCCCGTCCTCGGGTTGAGGGGTACGGCGGGCACCCCCGCGCGCAGGGCCGCCACCACCGCGACGACCGTCCGCGGGGTGGAGGTGGCCCAGACGGCGACGCGCCCCGCCCCCGCGATCCGCGCCGCCAGCGCGTCGGACGCCTCGGCCAGCCGGCCGTACGTGAGGCTGTGCGCGCCGAAGCGGACGGCTTCCGCGGCGTCCGGCCGGCCGGACGCTCCGTGCAGTGCGGGCAGAAGAAGGGTCACGCCACGCAGCCTAGGGTCTCGCCCGGCCGGCGGTCAGGGGATCGGGACACGGTCAGGCGTCCCGCCGTACGTTCCGCATCCGGCCGTACGCGTACACGGCTCCGGCCAGGGCCAGGTCCGAGAGCAGCATGAAGCCGATCGAGTACGAGCCCTTGGCGCTGTGGATCGCGCCCATCACCAGGGGCGGCACGAAGCCGCCGAGGCCGCCCGTCGCACCGACGATGCCCGTCACGCTGCCCACCGCGGCCTGCGGCGTCACCTGGGAGACCAGGGCGAAGACGCTGCCGCTCGCGGTGCCGAGCCCGGCCGCCATGCAGAGCAGCGCGATCGTGCCGACCGGGTCCAGGGACGGGTCGAAGGACTGGACGATCGCCGTCAGCGCGGTGGCCAGCAGGGCCCCGGCGGTGACCAGGGCCGGGTGGATCCGGTCGGAGAGCCAGCCCCCGACGGGCCGGAACACCACCGTCACCAGGGCGAACCCCGCCGCCTTCGTCCCGGCCTCGGTGGGTGACATCTCGTACCAGGTCTTCAGGTAGGTCGGCAGGTACACCCCGAACGCGACGATGCCGCCGAAGCCGATCGCGTACAGCGCGGACAGCTCCCAGGTGACCCGCAGGCGGCCGGCCTGCCCCAGCCGGTGGGCCGGCGAGGCCGTGGGCACCTGCCTGTCCGGGCGGTCCCGGAGCAGCGCGGCGGCGAGCAGCGCGTACGCCACGAGCGCCCCGGCGACGATGAGGAACGGCAGGTCGTCGCCGTGCTTCGCGATCCGGGGGGTGAAGTAGCCGGACAGGGCGACGCCTCCCATGCCCATGCCGAAGACGCCCAGCGCGAGGCCCCGTGCCGTGGGCGGGAACCACGAGTTCACGAGCGGGATGCCGATGGCGAACGTCGTACCGCCGAGCCCCAGCAGGAAGCCCACGGCGAGCATCGCCCCGTACGAGTCCGCCGCCGGGATCAGCAGCAGCACGGGGAGGACCGTCAGCGCCGACACGGCGGGGAACATGAGGCGGGCGCCGTACCTGTCGGTCAGCGCGCCGACCGGGATGCGGCCCAGCGAACCGACGAGTACCGGCACGGCGACCAGCAGCGACTGCTGGAACGAGGTGAGCCCGAGCCGCTCCTTGTAGTCACCCGACATGGGCGCGATCAGGTTCCACGCCCAGAAGGTGAGCGTGAAACCGGCCGTGGCCACGATCAGGTTCCGGTAGGCGGCGGCGGAGGGCTTCCGTTCAGGGGTGAGGGCCTGCTTGGCGGCTGTGTCCACACGGGCAAGTCAAGGGCGCGAGGGCGCGGGGGGCCCGCCGGGTTGCGCCATATGGGGAAGGGCGCCGGACGGCATACGCCCCTTGGGCCGTGGTGCCCCCGGGCCCCGCGCGGGGAGCCGCTCGCCCGCCGCTCACGGCCCCCGGCTGCGACAATCACCGGTATGGACCGGCTGGACAGAGAGATCCTCGGCATTCTCCAGGAGGACGCCCGGATCTCGTACCGCGATCTGGGCGCGCGTGTGGGACTGAGTGCCAACGCGGCGGGCGACCGCGTGCGGCGCATGCGCCGTGACGGCGTGATCCGGGGCTTCACGGTGATCATCGACCCGGCCGCCGACACCCGCACCGGCCTCGTCGTCTTCATCGAGGTGTCGCTGCGCCTCGACACGACGAACGAGGAGTTCGAGCGGGCCGTGCTCGCCCTGCCCGGCATCACCGAGGTGGTCCACGTGACAGGCGGACACGACTACCTGGTCCGGGCCACGGCGGCCGACTCCGGCTCCCTGGGGGCGCTCCTGAGCCGGCTGAAACGGGACGCGGGCGTCGCCCACTCCAACACCCGCATCGCGCTCAGAGCGGCGCCTGCCAGATGACCGTCGGGGAGCGGGTGCCGTCCTCCGCGCGCCCGTCGTCGGCGACCGCCAGGCGCACGGCGGGGCGCCCGCCGGGCAGCCGCGCGGTGA
>NZ_JBEXWB010000010.1:0-54288 GCF_040629645.1 Streptomyces sp. NPDC005899
TCACCTGGAGACTCGTTACCCAGCTCTGTGAGGGCGGCTGCGGGCACACCTCGCCCGTGGACCGGGCCCCCCGCGCGGTCGCCCCGCCGCCGGTCGCGGCCGACTCCGGGGCGTGGGCCGGGACGCACGGTGCCGTGCACGGCGGGGAGGCGCTGGTGCGGATCACGGTCCAGGGCCGGTCGCCGTCCGACGCCGTCGTCCTCCATGCCCTGCACGTGCGCGTGGTCGACCGCGCCGCGCCGCTGCCGTGGAGCGTGTACCGGATGGACAACGGCTGTGGAGGCGCCGTCACCCCGCGCCACTTCGCCGTGGACCTCGACCGGCCGCGCCCGCTCGCGAGGCCCGTCGACGGCCTCGACGCCTCCGGCGCCGAGGTCCGGAAGATCCCGGCCGTCTCCTTCCCGTACAAGGTCACCTCCTCCGACCCCGAGGAGCTGCTGGTCTCCGCGCGGACGGCGGGCTGCGACTGCCGCTGGTACCTGGAGCTGGAGTGGAGTGCCGGGGGCCGTACGGGGATGGTGCGGATCACGGACGGCGGGAAGCCGTTCCGCACGAGCGGGACCAGGGGGAGGCCGGCGTATGTGCACGACTCCGCCGATGGGCGCTGGATCACAGACTCGGACTCTGGACAGACCAGGTGACCGATGAGTAACTTCGACTGACATAGGCTGAGCAAGCGCTTAGACACTCCTTTCTCCATCTCGGATATCGCACGCCTAGCGGTGAAGCTCCTCGGTGACGACTGGCACGCCGAGTCCGGCTACTGGGGCGTGCCCGGCGAGATCACCACCCTGGACGGCGCCCGGTTCATCGTGGGCGTGGACCACAAGGGCGACGTGGCAAGACCCACCGCTGCGACATATTCGACCGCAATGGCAACATCGGGCCCACCGTCACCCGGGGTGTTGTTCGAGGGCGACGACCTGGGCAAGTGGCTTCAGCGGCAGAAGAACCCGGGCACCTGGGCGCAGCTGTCGAGCGAGCAGCAGGAGCGGCTGTCGAAGCTGGGCGTGCAGCCCGCTCAGGCGCCGTCTCCCGCCCCGGCAGCCACGCGCACGACGAAGGGGTCCGAACAAGGGCAGCGTTCCAACGGGGCCTGGCAGCCCTCACACAGTGGGTCGAGCGGAAAGGTGACCGGCCGGTGCCGAGGGGCACAGCGAGCGGCTCGCGGTCGACGGTGAGGCGGAGCCGGTGACCGTGAAGCTGGGCATAAGGATTACGAACACGAAAGCGAGAAGGAACCGGCTGGACGCCGAACAGCTCGCCGCGCTCGCGAAGCTGGGCATGCAGTGGGTGAGACCGGTGCCGACCATCCAGGCCGTCCCGGCTCAGCCCGCGCCCTCGAAGCGCCTGCCGCAGCGTGACCACCACGATGAGTGCGACAAGATGCTGCACGAGGGCGGCACGTGCACCTGCGACCTCATCGAGCGGCTGGGGCCGCCGTCCGAACGCGAGGACCCCTACTGGGACAACCTCTGACCACAACCACCACGCCGACCGGACCCCGGGCCTCTTGAGGCCCGGGGTCTCGTACGTCACGGCACCGGTGGGTCGGACGAGGCGGCCGGTCACGCGGCGCGGGCGGCTCCCCCGGCTCGGGTCTGCTGGCGCAATGCGGAGCGCGCGGTCGGCACCGAGGGAGCACTCTCCCAGTAGGGGTGCCACCACAGCCGTACGGACAGGCGCAGCAGGCACGGCGAGGGGCGGTGGTATCGCGGGGGCGGGGGGCGGCGAGCGCGTTGTAGCCACGGAGCAGCGGCGGGTCTCACGGGCTCTCCTGTCGAAGTGCCGTCTTGGGGCGTGGGGAGAGCCCTGCGGCTGGCGCCGCGCGGATGCGTCGCTCCGGAACGACTCCGGGTGCGGGAAGCGGTCCGGGGAAGCGGGCCGGTCGGAAGACCGGAACCGCGCCCCGGGCCAACTTCACAGTTCCCCCTGAGCCCCGCCGAGTCCCTGATGGGCCTGTGACAGGTCAGGCCGCCCAGCTTCCGTTGGAGAGGGCATCGGAACGGAACTCGAAGGCGAACAGTGCGCCGTCTTTCACGTCGGTGGCGATGGTGGTCCACTGCCCGCCGGTGGTCAGGGTGTAGTTGGACTGGCACTGCAAGGCTGCGTTGACCTCGAAGCACACCTTCACATACCGGTTGGTGTTGGACTTGATGTTGATGTCTGAGCAGGCGCTGGACGTTTTGAAGAGGGTGCCAGCAGGCAGCCAGTTGGTACCGGCGGGCTTGCTGTAGCTGTTGGCGTAGCTGTAGCAGGAGGTAACGGCGGCCTGGGACGCGGGGGCGAGCATCACGCTGCTGGTGACCAGGGCGGTCGTCGCGGCGGCGGTGGCGGTGATGCGGCGTATGTTCATGGCGCTGGTTCTCCTCGAAGTCCGTGCACGGATGTTCTACGGTGATGCCCGTTGGTCCCCGGCCCCCGGCGGGCTTGCCCGGCTACGAGCGGGAAGGCAGGAGGGGCAGGGATCAGACCGATGCGTAGGCTGAGGCGCAACGCGCTCCGGTGCTTCCGGGGGATTTCGTGCCTAGGCAGACGTAGACGCGGACCGAGGTGCTGGCGTTGGTGCCCTCCCACGAGTCCAGGGTCGTTCCGCCGGAGGTCGAGGTGTCGTCCACGCCCAGTGGGCCGTTCGGGGTGAAGCTCCCGTGCTGGATGTAGGCGCGGGCAGCGACGCCGTCGGCCTGGTAGTCCTCGACAAAGTTGTAGTAGGACTGGTTGAGGCGCCAGTAGTACGGCGCGGAGGAGCTGGAGCACAGCGTCGCCTGTACGTGGCCGCCGGGAGCTCCCGCCGAGTTGGCCACAGTGGCCCTCAGCGTCGTGCAGCCCGCCGCTGCGTGTGCGGAGGCGGGCAGGGCGAGTCCCAGGCCGGCCAGGACTGTGAACGAAGCGGCGACAGTCGCGCTCTTCCGTCTCAGGTATCGGTTGGACAGTCGAATGGGCACAGACTTCTCCCTCGAAGGAATCTCACTGGAATTCGCCGACCGCACCCCCTGCGTGGTGGGTTCGGCGAGAGTGGACGTGCTGGAGGACGGTGCGGCGTTGCGGTGAGGCTGGCCAGGGGGTGACTCACATGGTTGCAGCGCGCCCGCTGGCTGGAGGTTGGCGTTGCCACGTCGGTAGGTGCGTGGGTGTCTGACGGCGCGTTGGGGTGTGCTGGGGCCGGGTTCCGGCCCGATGCTCAGCTCCGGGTGGGCTGGTGGCTGTTCTCGGCCCGGTTGTTCAGGCCCTGGTGGGAGCGGTGCTCGATCGAGGGCATCAGCTCCCGGTGGGCGGTGCCGTAGAAGCGGAGCTTGTCGGTGACCAGCACCCTGGGCACCCGCTGCTGCTTGTTCACGAGCTTGGCCAGGAACCGCCTGGCGGCCTTCGCGTCCCGCTTGGACTGCAGCAGGACGTCGAGGACGTTGCCGTCCTGGAGATGCTGCCGCACACCGTTGATCTTGACGAACACTTCGTCGAGATACCACGTGTCGCCGGGCCGGGGCCGCCGGCGGCGCAGTCCGTCGGCATAGGACCGGCCGAACGTGGCGCACCGACGACGCACGGTCTCGTGGGAGACGAGCACGCCGCGCTGAAGCATGAGCTCCTCGACCTCGCGGAAGCTGAGCAGGAAGCGGAAGTACAGCCACACGCAGGGGGAGATGCCCTCCACCAAGGTATCGGTGCCCCTGGTACGACGACGGCGCGCTGTCCACGGACGACCCCGCCCCGCATGACCAATCACAAGATCATCCCAGGCCGGTCAGTCAACGTGACAGTGCCCCAGGGCGAGTCCCGGAGGGCGCAGCGGATACGCATGAGGTTCCCTTTCGTCGAGGTGACCGGGCGGTGCCGGGGCACCGCCGGGCTATTCCGGGCGGCGGGCCGCCCGGTTCTGGACACGTCGGCAACGATGTACGGCCGACCTTGCGCAAACCTTGCGAGAAACCCTGCGCGGCAGGTCACAGTGGTGCCTTCCGGGTCGGTACCGGCGTGAAGGGGGAGCAGGGCATGCTGGAGTTCCGGTTACTGGGCACGCTCGAGGCATGGACCGGGGGGCAGCCGGTGGCCCTGGGGCATGCGCGGCAGCAGTGCGTTCTCGCGGCCCTGCTGATCGACGTCGGCCGTCCGGTGTCGGCCGGCCAGCTGCTCCACCGGGTGTGGGACGACCGCGCGCCCCACCGGGCCCGGGACACGCTCTACGCCTATCTTTCCCGCCTGCGCCGCGGGCTGGAGCCGCACGGCGTCCGGCTGGTCCGCCGGTCCGGCGGCTACGTGCTCGACCTCGGCGAGGCCGCGGTGGACCTGCACCGCTTCCGGGACCTGTCGGACCGGGCCCGACGGGCGGCTGCGGACGAGCAGGCGGAGGCACTGGGGCGGGAGGCGCTGGGGCTGTGGCGGGGCAGCGCGTTCGCCGGGATAGACGCCCCTTGGTTCAACGCGCAGCGCCAGCTCCTCGACGGCGAGCGGTTCGCCGCCCAACTGGAGTTGGTCGAGGTCCGGTTACGGATGGGACAGGCTGATCGGCTGGTGAGCGAGTTGGTGGCCCGGGCCGAGGCGCATCCGCTCGACGAGCGGGTGATCGGGCAGCTGGTCCTCGCCCTGTGCCGGTGCGGGCGGCAGGCGGAGGCGTTGAAGGAGTACGAGCGCGCCCGGCGGCGACTCGCCGACGAGCTGGGGGTGGACCCCGGCGCAGCGTTGCGGCAGCTGTACGGGCGGATCCTGGCCGGGGATCCGGATCTGTCCGGCGATCTGGATCCGGCCACCGCCCGTGTGGACGCGCCGTTCACCGGCGAGGAAGCGGAGGACGACAGTGGCGCTGTGGCGAACCCCGTGCCGGGGCGGCAGCTTGTGCCCCGGCTGCTGCCGGCGGACCTCTCCCTGTTCGTCGGCCGTGACGCCGAGGTGGACGAGGCCTGCCGGCTCCTGGGCGCGGACGGGCCGGGGCCGCTCACTCTGCTGGTCACCGGCCCCGCCGGGGTGGGCAAGACGGCCTTCGCCGTACGCACGGGCCACCGGCTCGCCTCCCGCTTCCCGGACGGTCAGCTGCATGCGGACCTGCGCGGCTTCGGCGACGAGCCGGCCGATCCGTTCACGGTCCTGGGCGCCTTCCTCCGCGCGCTCGGTGTCCGCGGCGGGACGGTGCCCGCGGAATTGACCGGACGCATCCATCTCTACCGCTCCCTGCTGGCAGGGCGGCAGGTACTCGTCGTCCTGGACAACGCGGCCGGGGCCCAACAGGTGCGCGACCTGCTGCCGAGCGGCGCGCGGTGCGCCGCCGTCGTCACCAGCCGCACGACGCTGGCGGAGCTGAGCTGCCGCCGGCTCCCCCTGGACGTGCTGGACTTCGAGACCGGGCTCGTCCTGCTGCGCGAGATGCTGGGCCCGGAGCGGACCGACGCGGAGCCCGACTCGGCCCGCTCCATCGTGGAGACCTGCGGTGGCCTTCCGCTCGCGGTGTGGGTAGCCGGCGCGCGCCTGGCCGCACGACCGCACTGGCCCCTGGCCCACGTGGCCCGCGCCCTCGCCGACGAGGAGCGCAAGCTCGACGAGCTGGCCGTCGGCCACATCGCCGTACGGGCCAGCCTCGCGCTCACCTACCGGCAGATGGCCGCGCCGGCACAGCACGCGCTGCGGATGCTCGCGCTGCTGCCCGGCCCCGACTTCACCACCTGGGCGCTGACCGCACTGCTGGCCGTGGACCTGTCCGAGGCGGAGGCCGTTCTCGATGATCTGGTCGAGGTGCACCTGGTGCAGATCGGATCGACCGGCGCCACCGGAATCCGCTATCACCTGCACGACCTGGTACGGCTGTTCGGCCGGGAACGAGCAGACCACGACGTCCACCACCAGGACCGCGCGGCCGCACTCACCCGGCTGCTCGGGGCCAGCCTCCACCTCGCCGACCTCGCCGCGGACACCCTCAGCGTCGACTTCCAGGGCATCTCGCAGAAAGAACTGGTCTCCTGGCGGCTCTCCCCGGCGGACACAGGCCATCTGCTCGCCGACCCGCTGGCCTGGTTCACCGACGAGCGCCAGTTCCTCATCGCCGTGGCGGAGCAGGCGCTGGACAGAACGGAAGCCGCACCCGCCGCCGGGCTGGCCACCGCCCTGACGACCCTGTTCCAGGTCGGCGGCCACTTCGATGACTGGGAGCGGCTGCAGAACCGGGCGCTCGAGGCGGCTCTGCGCAACGGCGACCGGCACAGCGCCGCAAAGCTCCACCGGTGCCTCGGCGAACTCACCACCATCCTCGACCGGTACCCCGAGGCGCTGAACCACTTCGAGCAGGCGCTGCTGCTCGCCGAGGAGCAGGGGCCGACCTACCGGGCGGGGGCGACCGCCGGGCTGGCGTACGTGCACCGGCTCCTCGGCCAGTACTCCTCGGCCGTGTTTCACTTCGAGAGGGCTGCCGAGCTGGCCAGGCAGGCGGGCAACGTCAACTGTCTCGTCTACGCCACCAACGGCCTCGGCGTCATCGACCTCGAGCAAGGCCGTGTCGAGGCAGCCGTGGAGCGGTTCACGGAGTGCCTGCGGGCCAGCCGGGTCGCGGGCTACCGGCCCGGGGAGGCTCAGGCGCTGCGCTGCCTGGGCCAGAGTCACCGCGCGCTCGGCGCCTACCCGGCCGCCGCCGACGCCTACCGGCAGGCGGTCGCGATCAGTACGGACCTCGGCGACCACCTCACCGCCACCCACGCCGCCTGCTGGCTCGGGGACGTCCTGGTCCGCCAGGGTGAGCATCACACAGGGCGCCGTCTGCTCGCGCAGAGTCTCTGGACGTACCGGGAGTTCGGCAACCTGTGGGGCGAAGCGGCCACGCTGTACGCCCTCGCAGAGGCACAACTCGCGGCCGACCGCCCGGCGCTCGCCCGCAGACGCGCCGAAGCCGCGGTCGAGCTCTGGCGACAGATCGGCTCCCACACCTGGCTCGCCGTCGCCCTCGACACCCTGGCCACCGCGTACACCCAGGCCGGCGACCACCCGGCCGCGACCCGCGCCCGCGACGAGGCCGCGGGACTCCGGAAGCCTTGAGCACGCCGCGGGAGGGCGGGAAACGGGCCGGCCCGGCTGCACTCTGCCGGCTTCATGCCGGCAGACCACCTGGGGATCCATCGCCTCATGACAGTGGAATCCACTGCCCGTGTCATCCCCCAACCACCCAAACCCGGGGGACGGCCGGATCCAGCCGAAATCGGTGGTCCGGGCGGAGAATCAACCCGATGACCACATACCGCCGCCCGCTGGGCACCGGATCCTTGCGCACCGACACCGACAACCCCGGGTTGGCACCCGGCCCGGGCGTTCACGGTGTCGGCTCTGACGGCGTAGCGGTCGGTGTGGGGCAATTGATCCGCTGGGTGGGCATCACACCGCCTGCTGACGAGGCGACGCGTAGCTGACCCTTGTCTGGTTACGGGCGGCTTCGAACTGTCTATTCCGCTGCGGACCAGGTCCGATGCGCGGCATCATGACGCCATGCGAGGTGACGGGCGCCACACATACGCAGAAGCACCAAGGCGGCCGCCATCTCGTGCTTGCGCAGGCATTGCTACGAGGGATGCCGCACGGTTGCACGGAGCGGCCGCCTACGTCGACGTGGGCGCGTATGTGGCACAGGTGATGGTCGCCGCCCAGGGCGCCTGGATGATCGCCGATATCGAGACCACCACCGCCCTCACCTGCGAGCGGGTGATCCTGGTCGACGTGACCGACGGGCGGCGCGACTTCTACGTCACCGAGGGGGCCGCCTTCCGAACGGGGGTCCGCGCCCGTCACGAAGCCTTCCTGCGGCAACAGGGCGGAACCCGCCCCCGCAACCTCAACTCGAACCACACAACGGTCCGCCCCCGCACATCGCCGAGTGGCGCGGCGCAAGCATAGTTACGCTCCGGTGGTGCCGGAAACGACGCAGGGGGAAAATTCGCTGCCGGCGCGTCCCGGCATGAGCCCCGGACACACCTCGTCTCCGGTACGCACGGCCCGGCAGCACCGAAAGAGGAAAGGGGCGATCATGTCGACCAGCAGTGCACACTCCCCCGCCATCAGCCTGTCCAAGGTCATCGAGCGTGCTCCTGATCTCGTGAACCTGTACAAGGCGGCCGGTGGCAGTGTCCGCTCGCACGGGCTGGAAGGAGTGCGGGCCGCGGTCTACCTGGTGCTGGACCGTTCCGGGTCGATGCGCCCCCACTACCGGGACGGCACCATGCAGCACCTTGCCGAACAGGTGCTGTCGCTGTCCGCGCACCTCGATGACGACGGAGTCGTGCCGGTGGTGTTCTTCTCCACGGACGTCGACGGATCCTCCGACCTGACGCTCGGCCGGCACCACGGCCGTATCAACAAGCTCCACGAAAATCTCGGCCACATGGGCCGCACCAACTACCACTGGGCCATGGACGAAGTCATCGACCACTACATAGCCTCCGGCAGCAAGGACCCCGCACTCGTCATCTTCCAGACCGACGGCGGACCCACCAGCAAACTCGCCGCCGAACGCTACCTGTGCAAAGCGGCCCGCCTACCCCTGTTCTGGCAGTTCATCGGCTTCGGCGACCCCGACGACAACGAATTCGCGTTCCTGCACAAGCTCGACACCCTCGCCGTCCCCGCCCACCGTATCGTCGACAACGCTGGCTTCTTCCACGCCGGCCGCACCCCCCGCACCACCGAAGACCACCAGCTCTACGACCAACTCCTGCACGATTTCCCCCAATGGCTGACCGCCGCCCGCACCGCCCGCATCCTGCAATAGACAGAGAGCACCAACTCGCAGTACGTGCACCACTCGGCCGACAGAGCGAGACGTCCGACCAACGCCCGGTGATACGCGCTACGTCCCGAGCAGCTGTATGAGCGCGTTACCCGGAGGGGGCTGACCACAAAGATCCACCTGGCCTGCGAAGCCCACTGCCGGCCACCCGTCTTCGACGCGCTCGACGACACATACAAGCAGCGCAACTCGGATGCCGCTCCGGATCGGGCCGCCGGGCGGTGGCTGAGTTAGGGCTCGTGGAGGCGGCACGGTCGTCGGCGGTACACCGACCTCCGGCGTACCGCCGACGACTGTCCCTGGTCAGAGTTGGGTGGCTTGGGAAGACCTGCGGTCCCAGGCGGCCCGGTGCGCCGAACGCCGCGTGCAGCATGGGACCGTACCCGCACCTATCAGGTCGGCTTTGCCGCGTACCTGGCCGACGCGCTGGACTTCTACGGACAGCAGCCGACTCTCTCCGAGACCGTCTCCTGGGAAGCCATGAAAGGAGCCCATTAGGTTGCGTGCTACGGCTCCGAGGGCTGACCTCGATGGCGACTTCGATGTCCTCCTCGACGACGGTGGGGCCTTCGATCGGCGGGAATAGCTGGCGGCCCCGGCCTGTTCGGTCAACAATGATCCGGCGGACGCGCCGACGGTACGCCGCGCGGGAGAGGGTGACATGCAGGGGGCGATACTCGGCGGCCGCTATCAGTTACGGGAGCCGCTCGGCGCGGGCGGCATGGGGACCGTTTGGCGGGCCAGTGACCAACTGCGCCGGCGCAGTGTCGCTGTGAAGACGCTGACGGGTTTCGTCGGATCGGAGACCTCCGAGCTGGCCCGCAGGTTCCGCCGGGAGATCCAGGTGGCCTCGCTGCTGCGTGACCCGCACATCGTGGAGGCGCACGACTCAGGCGAGGCGTTCATCGACGGACGTCCACTGCTGTACCTGGTGATGGAGGAGATCCCGGGTGAGCCGTTGAACCGGCTGCTCGGTGCCCGCACCCCGTCTCTCACGGAGATCACCCGCTGGGGCGACGGGATCTGCGCGGCGTTGTCGGTCATGCACCGGGCGGGGGTCGTGCACCGTGATCGCGGGAGATGTACCGCATCGCCGACTTCCGGCTACGCGGGACGTCCCGAACCCCACCGCCCGGCGTGTGAGCGACGGTTCTCCGACGTACTGCGAAGACCCGGCGCGATGCTGCTGAGCAAGGGAGCGCCCCATGGCCCGAGTTGTGGCCTCTGACCGGCTGCCGCAGTGTTCGCGGTGTCGCAGCCCTCTGCTCACCGCCCCCGACCCCTCCGGCCAGGGAAAGAACCCCTACCTCTACGCCGAAGGCGACCCCGTCAAATGCATCGACCCCAGGGACTCCTCAGCCTCGGTCATAGCTGAGGCGGTCACTCTGTGGGGAGACATTGAGACTGCCTACGCATTTGGAAGGCGTACCAGGGCGCCGGCCCTGCGATCCGTGTCCCGATCCGTGGCAAGCACCTCCTCGGCTGGCGCCGAACCACGACTCGGTGATCGTTCCACCGCCAGCCCCGGCCACCCAGAGGTGGCAGATGCGACTCCAGCAACGACCACTCGCGGTTCGTCAGATCCCCCCGCCCCATGCCGAACCAACGAGCAACCAGTCAGAAGGTCACATGATCCGCCGGACACCGTCTAGGGCGCCGGTGTTAACGGGACGGTCCCGCTCCTGAGTTCACTCCTCCGGCTCGGCTGCCACGATGCCCAGCAGCCCAGGAAACCGCTGCTCGATGTCGGCCCGGCGCAGGGTGGCCATCCGGCTGTTGCCCCGGTCGACCTGCCGGATCAACCCGGCCTCGCGCAGTGCACGGAAGTGGTGCGTGACGGTCGCCTTGGACACCGGCAGCCCGAAGGAGCTGCACGTTCGCGCCGCACCGTCGGGTTCGGCCGACAGCTCACGCACCACTCGGCGGCGCAGCGGATCTGCCAGCGCGGAGAGTACCGGGCCGAGCTCGATCTCCTCGACGCCCGGATGGCCTTCACTGTCGGGCATGCGGGACACCTCCCTTCAGGTATGAATTGCATCGTACCTGCAAGTTCGCTAGTGTCCGACAGGTACGAGATTCACTGTACCTATCTAGGGAGAGGAACCTGCATGACTCAGCCATTCGCACTCGTGGGCACCGCACGCCCCAAAGCTGAACGCGCCGAGGAGTTGAAGCAGCTTCTGCTCTCGTTCGTCGAGCCGACACGACAGGAGCCCGGCTGCCTGGAGTACCACTTACACGAAGATCGCAATGACCCCGGCGTCTTCGTCTTCTACGAGGCGTGGCGCTCCCAGGCCGATCTCGACGCCCACCTGGCCCTCCCCCACATGCAAGCCTTCTGGGAGCGGCGCATGGACTATCTGGAGACCGACCTCGACGTTCACTTTCTCACCATGCACAGCCCCTACCAGTCGGCCGGCCGGACAGGAGCGCGGCCTCAGGCACCCCAGTGACGCCGCGCCGATTCGAGAGCCTCAACCGATCTCGCCTCTGCCGTGCAAGTCGGCCGCATCCAGTGCGGCGGCACTCTGAGCGCGATGACGTGAGAATCCGCCAGCACGGCTGAGACCCCGCAAGAATCCGCCAGCCGGGATGCGACGGGACACACGGCGACTCCCTTTCTCGGTAGTGGACGTGATCACGTAACGGTGCCTCGGTGAACATGTCGTAACCGAAGGTGTCCGCTGGTTGCGGGCGCACGCCTGAGAGGGAAGATCCGTGCATTCGTGAGTACGGGTCAGTCGACCTGGACGCCGATTACGCAGGTGTCGTCGTCCGTGTCTGCTCGGCTGTGGGTCAGCAGGCGGTCCAGATACGTCTCCAAGTCCGCCGTAGGAGATCCGACCGTGTCGATGAGCTGATCGAGGGAGTACTCGACCGAACTGTCCCTCCGCTCGATGAGGCCGTCGGTGTACATCAGTACGCGGTCTCCGGACAGCAGGGTTACTCTCTGTTCCTCGTACGGGGCCTCGGGGACGGCGCCCAACAGGATGCCACGTGGCAGAGGCAGGGGGGCCGCCTTTCCGTCGCGTACGAGGACGGGCGGCGGGTGGCCGGCCCGCGCCCAGCGCAGGCTCCTGCTCTTCGGGTCGTAAAGGGCGCAGATCGCGGTGGCCGTGACATGCTCGGTGAGGTGGTGTGCCACGGTGTTGAGCCACGTCAGGAGCTGACCAGGGCCGGCGCCGGTCACCGCCAACCCTCGCAGGGCGTTGCGCAGGACCACCATGCTCGTCGCCGCCGTGATGCCGTGCCCGGCCACATCCCCCACGCACAGCAAGATTTGTCCCGACGACAGCCTGACCAGGTCGTACCAGTCTCCGCCGACCAGGTGGTCCGTCTCCGCGGGCCGGTACCGGACAGCCGCGCGCAGTCCCTCGGAGAGCAACGGTCCCCGGGACGGCGGCATGATGGCGTGCTGCAACTGAAGCGTGAGGCGGCTGCGCTCCGCCGACTGCTGCTCGGTGTGGGCGAGTTGGTCACGGGTGGCGGCGAGCGCCATCTCGGTCCAGTGCTGGGACGAGATGTCCTGGTAGGCGCCCCGCACGGAGACGACGCTTCCGTTCTCGTCGAGGACGGGCTCGGCGACGACCCGGATGTGACGGGTGACGCCGTCGCTGCGCCGCAGCCGGAACGCGGTGGACGCGGGGCGATGGTGGTGGAAGAGCATACGCAGGAAGCGGCCGAGGGCGGTCCCGTCGTCGGGATGGGCGTGCGCGGGGAGTTGTTCGAGCGGAACCGGGCCGGCTGTGGTGGGAAGGCCGAAGAGGGCGTACATCTGGCTGTTCCAGGTGACCTCGCCTGTGTCGCCCTGCTCCTCGAACCCGCCCAGCCGGCCGAGGCGCTGGGCGTGGTGGAGCAGGCTGGCCAGCCGGGCGGCCTCATCGTGAACCCGCCAGACGAGCAGCAACTCGTCACCGTGCCGGCTGATACTGATTCGGACCGAGACGGAGATCGGCAGGTCGTCCACGAACGAGGTGAGGGTCATACGGTCGGCACGGAACGGCTCTCCTGTCGCGTACGCGTACTCCAACTTGTCGAACAGGCCGCCGCTGTCGCCTGCGAGCGGGTAGGTCTCCAGCAGGAGGGCTCCGCTGACGGCACTCCTCGGCCGGCCGGCGAAGTCCGTGAATGCCGGGTTGACGTGATCGATGACGAAGTCGGTGAGGGTGCCTTGGGAGTCGAGGCGCGGCCGAAGGATCAGCACGGCGTCGCTCAGCCCGTCGGCGAGGTCGACGAGGTCCGCCCGGGAGCGGCCCGGGTCGGCGTCGCCGGCCCGGTGGGCCTCGTTTGGGGTGGGTCGGGAGTCCAGTGTGTGGGCGCACAGATCGGCCAGTGCCTGGATCTGTCTCTGGAGCTGGGGTGGTTGCGGTGCCAGGGGGGAGGGCCAGCTGATCTCCAGTACGCCGAGGATGCGCCCACCGGTCCCGGCGGGAACGGTGACGCGGCCTCCGTCAGGGTTGACACGCTGGCCGATGGAGGGAAGACCGGCCTGCGAGAGCGAGGTGACCCACACCGTTTCGCGCTCGGTCAGAGCGCGACGGGCCGGGGTCGCCACCCCGGGCGGTACGTAGTGCCAGCGCCGGGCCTCCTCGTCGGTGAATCCTGCCACGCCGGCCAGGGTCAGCGAGGCGTCCGGCCCCGCCGACCAGACGGCCACGCCGGTGGCTCCCAGGGGTGTGAGCGCGTGCTCGAGGATGGACCGGGCCACTGCCTGGGTGTCGTCGGCGGCGAGGGCGCCGCTCTCCGCGCTGCGCAGCCGCACGGCAAGGGTCGCGGAGGAGGTCCCTGTGTCGCCGGCCTCGGTGAGGAAGCGGTTGGCGGCGTCGGTGACCCGGTCCCGGGCCGCCTGATTGACGATCTCCGCCGCAAGTTCCAACTGAGGTACTTGCGCCTGCTCCGCGAGATGCTGCAGTTCGCGGGCAGCCTGTTGGGGGCCGCAGCGCAGACGCTCGATGAAGATGCCCTTGGCCAGCTCGACGAGGGCGCGTCCGTCGGCGGCAGCGTGAGCTTCGCGTACTTCACGCCGCAGCCGGTCGACGGTCGCGGCGAGCCGCCCGATGTTGGGTGTCACGTCGGACGACGCGGCACCGAAGGAGGCGCCTCGTTCGTTCTCCGCCGGTTCCTGGCCGGAGCCTTCGGGGAGCTGGTGAGGGTGCATGGGAGTGCTGCTCCAGTGGTGAGTTCATCTGTCGCGGTGCCGGCGAGGCGAGGGACGTCGGCCCCCCGCCCGCTCAGACTCGGAGCCAGTGACGCACGCGCGTGATCAGATCGTCGGCGTCCACCGGCTTGGTGACGTAGTCGCTGGCGCCCGAGGCCAAGCTCTTCTCACGGTCGCCCGGCATCGCCTTGGCCGTCACGGCGATGACGGGCAGGTCCGCGTACTCGGGCATGCCCCGGATTGTGGCAGTCGCGGCGTATCCGTCCATCTCCGGCATCATCACGTCCATCAGCACGAGATCGATGGCGGGGTGGGTGGTGAGGATGTCGAGCCCGCGGCGGCCGTTCTCGGCGTGGAGCACGTGCATGCCGTGCAGTTCCAGAATGCCGCTCAGGGCGTAGACGTTGCGGGCGTCGTCGTCCACGACCAGCGCCGTACGTCCGGCGAGCGCATCGTCGATCTCCGGCGCGGTGGGTCGTGCGCCCTCGTCGGCACGGACAAGGGACAGAGCGTCGCCCGGCTGGTCGGCGGACAGGTGCAGGGCGATCCGCTCGCGCAGCTCGTCCAGGCTCGACAGCAGTTCGAGCGGCTGCCGACCGGCCCGGTCCAGCAGGGTCCGTTCCCAGTCAGGCTCAAGGCGACGACTGTTGTGTGCGAGGACGGGCACCCCGCGTAGGGCGGCATCGCCGTCCATCGCCGACAGGAAGCGTGCGGCGGCGCCGTCGGGCATGTCGAGTTCCAGGACGACGCAGTGGCACGGGTCCATCGCGAGGACGCGCGCCGCCTCCTGACTGCCGACGGCCGTGATGATCTCCGCGGGGCCTCGCGCATCGCCGAGGTCGCGGGTTCCGGCGACATCGGCCGCGGCGCTCTCCGCGACGAGGGACAGGAGGCCGTGGGGCCTCTCCTCGAGGACCAGTAGCCGCTTGCGCGGCCGGGGCGGTTCCTCCGCGACCGGCTCGGGCGCGCCGGAGGCACGGCTGGGAGCGCCGGAGACCAGTTGCCGTTGGCCGCCCTCGATCACGAGGCGTCCCTCGCCGGAGTCGTCGAAGCCGGGGCGTTCAACAGGAAGGTACAGGGAGAAGACGCTGCCCTCCCCGGGGACGCTCTGCGCGGTAACGGCGCCGCCCAGCAGGTACGCGATCTCCCTGCTGATCGAGAGGCCCAGCCCGGTTCCGCCGTACTTGCGGCTGGTCGTTCCGTCTGCCTGCTGGAACGCTCCGAAGATCGTCTCCAGTTGGCGCTCCTGGATGCCGATGCCGGTGTCCTTCACGCGGAAGACGACGGCCGGGGAGCCGGGGCGCACGTTCTCGGGCAGGTCTTCCGGGAGAGCCGGTTCGATGAGCAGCTCGACCCGGCCCTGCTCGGTGAACTTCACCGCGTTCGAGAGGAGGTTGCGCAGCACCTGTCGCAGCCGTGAGTCGTCCGTGACGAGTTCCGCCTGCACGCCTTCGGATGTACGGATCGCGAATTCGAGGCTCTTCTGGGTGGTCAGCGGCCGGAAGGTCGCTTCGACGTAGTCCAAGAGCCGCTGGAGCGAGACGCGCTCCGGCATGACGTCCATCTTCCCGGCCTCGACCTTCGAGAGGTCCAGGATGTCGTTGATCAGCTGGAGTAGGTCGGACCCGGCGGAATGGATGATCCCGGCGTACTCCACCTGCTTGGGGCTGAGGTTGCGGGTCGGGTTCTGTGACAGCAGCTGGGCCAGGATCAGGAGGCTGTTCAGGGGGGTCCGCAGTTCGTGGCTCATGTTGGCCAGGAACTCGGACTTGTACTTGGAGGCGAGGGACAGCTGCTGTGCGCGGTCCTCCAGCTCCTGCCTGGCCTGTTCGATCTCGAGGTTCTTGGTCTCGATGTCCCGGTTCTGGGTCGCCAGGAGCGTCGCCTTCTCCTCCAACTCAGCGTTCGAGCGCTGGAGTTCCTCCTGCTGCACCTGCAATTCCCCTGACCGCGACTGCAGTTCTGCCGCCAGGCGCTGGGACTCCACCAGCAGTTCGTCCGTCCTGGCGTTGGCGACGATCGAGTTCACGTTGACACCGACGGTCTCCATCAACTGGCCCAGGAAGTCCCGGTGCACGGCAGTGAAGGGGGTGACCGACGCCAGTTCGATGACACCGAGGACCTGGTCCTCGACCACGATGGGCAGGATCATCAACCCCGTCGGCTGGACGGAGCCCAGGCTGGAGGAAATGGCGACGTAACCGGCGGGCAGTTCGTCGACCGCGATCGTACGGCGACTGCGGGCGGCCTGCCCGACCAGGGACCGCCCGAGCGTGAACCTGGTCGGCAGCGCTTGGTCGGCCGGGTATCCGTAGGAGCCGATGAGTTCGAGCTCGGTGTCACCCGCCCGGTCCACCGCCAGGTAGAAGGCTCCGTACTGGGCACTGACGAGCGGGGTCAGTTCGTCCATGACGAGTTCCGCCACGACGACCAGGTCCCGGTGCCCCTGCATCAGGCCGGAGACCCGGGCCAGATTGGTCTTCAACCAGTCCTGGTCCCGGTTGGCCCGGGTGGTCTCCCGGAGGGACTCCACCATCGAGTTGATGTTGTCCTTGAGCTCCGACACTTCACCGGAGGCATCCACGGTGATGGAGCGGGTGAGGTCACCCTCGGCGACCGCGCTGGCAACCTCGGCGATGGCGCGGACCTGCCGGGTGAGATTGCCCGCCAGCTCGTTGACGTTCTCCGTGAGCCGTTTCCAGGTGCCGGAGACGCCCTCCACCTCGGCCTGACCGCCCAGCCGGCCTTCACTCCCGACCTCGCGGGCGACGCGGGTGACCTCGGCGGCGAACGCGGAGAGCTGGTCGACCATCGTATTGATGGTCGTCTTGAGTTCGAGGATCTCGCCCCGGGCGTCCACATCGATCTTCTTGGAGAGGTCGCCGTTCGCGACCGCCGTGGTCACCTGGGCGATGTTGCGGACCTGCCCGGTGAGGTTGTTCGCCATCGAGTTGACGTTCTCGGTGAGGTCCTTCCACGTACCCGCGACGTTCGGCACCCGGGCCTGGCCGCCCAGCCGCCCTTCGGTGCCGACCTCGCGGGCGACCCGAGTCACCTCGTCCGCGAAGGCCGACAGGGTGTCGACCATCGTGTTGATCACTCCGGCGAGCGCCGCCACCTCGCCCTTGGCCTCGACAGTGATCTTCTGGGAGAGGTCGCCGCGCGCCACGGCCGTCGCGACCTGGGCGATGGACCGCACCTGGCCGGTCAGGTTGGAGGCCATCACGTTGACGTTGTCCGTGAGGTCCTTCCAGGTCCCGGAGACGCCTCGTACGGTGGCCTGCCCACCCAGGTTGCCCTCGGTACCGACCTCGCGGGCCACCCGTGTGACCTCGTCCGCGAACGCGGAGAGCTGGTCGACCATCGTGTTGATGGTCTCCTTCAACTCCAGGATCTCGCCTCGGGCGTCCACCCGGATCTTCTGGGAGAGGTCTCCCTGGGCGACAGCTGTCGTGACCTGGGCGATGGACCGGACCTGCGCGGTGAGGTTGTCCCCCATCACGTTCACGGATTCCGTGAGGTCCTTCCAGGTGCCCGAGACACCCTTGACGTCTGCCTGACCGCCGAGCCGCCCCTCCGTACCGACCTCGCGGGCGACGCGGGTCACCTCGTCCGCGAACGCGGAGAGCTGGTCGACCATCGTGTTGATGGTCTCCTTCAACTCCAGGATCTCGCCGCGCGCCCTGACCGTGATCTTCTGGGAAAGGTCTCCCTTCGCGACCGCCGTGGCCACCTGGGCGATGGACCGCACCTGCGCGGTGAGGTTCCCCGCCATGAAGTTGACGGAGTCGGTCAGGTCCCGCCACGTGCCGGAGACGCCCTTGACGTCCGCCTGGCCGCCCAGGATTCCCTCCGTTCCCACGTCGCGGGCCATCCGCGTCACTTCGTCCGCGAACGAGGAGAGCTGGTCGACCATCGTGTTGATGGTGTTCTTGAGCTCCAGGATCTCACCGCGGGCGTCAACGGTGATCTTCTGGGACAGGTCGCCCTTGGCGACGGCAGTGGTCACCTGGGCGATGTTGCGGACCTGGTCCGTCAGGTTGCCCGCCATGAAGTTCACGGAGTCCGTCAGGTCACGCCAGACCCCACCCACCCCCGGGACCTGGGCCTGGCCGCCGAGCCGCCCTTCGCTGCCCACCTCTCGGGCGACACGCGTGACTTCGTCGGCGAAGGCGGAGAGCTGGTCCACCATCGTGTTGACGGTGTTCTTGAGTTCCAGAATCTCGCCCCGGGCATCCACGTCGATCTTCTGGGAAAGGTCACCCTGCGCCACGGCCGTGGCCACCTGCGCGATGTCGCGGACCTGAGTCGTGAGGTTTCCCGCCATGGCGTTGACCGAGTCGGTGAGATCGGCCCACGTACCGGAGACGGCGGGGACCTTGGCCTGGCCTCCGAGTGTTCCCTCGGTACCCACTTCTCGGGCCACCCGGGTCACTTCCGACGTGAACAGCGACAATTGGTCGACCATGCCGTTGAAGACCGTAGCGATCTCGCCGAGCAGGCCGTCGGCCTCGTCCGGCAGGCGCGTGCCGAAATCCCCGTCCCGTACGGCCGTGAGACCGGCCAGGAGCTGCCGCAGCTCCGGCTCGCCGACCGCACCGGCCGCAGGTACGCTCTTCCCCCGCTTCGCTGCCTGCGAGCTACCCACCGACATACTGCCTCGTTCCTTCGGTCCCGGCCCGTCCATCCGCCCCCCCAAGTATTGCCGACAAGTATTGCCGACTTCGACCATGCCACCGGGGTGGGGAGGAGGGGCAATCTGTCCACCGGGCGGACCGGAGGAAGACGCCTGCGATGCGGTGTCCGGCCAGGTAGATGGTGGGGGTCTTCTCGTAGCGCGTGGCGATGCCCCGCCACTGTTTCAGGCAGTTGACGCACCGCTCGACGATGTCGTGCTGCGTTTAGGTCTCGCGGCCGAAGGCCGGCGGCCTGCCGCCTCGGCTGCCCCGACGAACCCGGTGCCTGCGCTGGTCCGCGAGGGCGGGGATCACTACCCGGATGCCGTGTCGGCGCAGGTGGTGGCGGACCGCGCGGGATGTCTTGTCGGCCAGGATCGGATCCGGCCTGGCTTCCCCAGTGATAGCAGTCTCCTCCCTGACCTTCGTCCGCCGAGGATCCGGGGGTAAGCGGAGGGTGGCGGGATCGACGCACGGGGGCAAACCGACGGAACGGACAGCGCACGGTGAGGACCGGCAGGCGCTACGGGGCGACGTCATCTCGGCGTCCGGGGTGTTCGAGGGCAGCGAGGACATCGCCATTGCCCGCGGTCTTGTCCTCAGCTTCCTCGCCGGCGTGCAGGCCACGCACGGGCTGCCGGTCTCCGAGCGCGCGATGGGCACAGTGCGACTCGTCGTCGGTGAGCTGGTGACCAATGCCCGTCAATACGCGCCCGGCCCCCGCCTCCTGACCCTGGAAGTCAACGGCGGCAGCGCAGCCGAGGTGACCGTACGGGACAGCGACCCGACTCCGCCGGCGATCCTCCCGCCCGACCCGACCGGACGGCGACGCCCGCCGCGGCCCACGCGGCCGGTGACCCGGTCAAGGGCCGGCCGAGGCGCCCGAGGGTCGTCCCCCGGACGTGGCGGTCTCCAGCACGGGCGGCTCGCGCCACAGGACCTCGGGGGGGTCGGGACGGGCGCGAGGGCCATCGCCTCGACGTCGATACGCGCCTGATCGGCGTCCACCTTGAGGAACACGTCACCGACGCGCAGAGTCGCGCGCTCGGAGTGGGCGATGACGACTCGAACCTCGTCCATGGGCGACGAGTATCCCGGCGACGGTCGCGGAAGTCGCCGGGTCTACCGCGCGCGCCCACGCGGCTGCCGGAGTCCTGGAGGGAGCCGTCCAGCCCCCCCTGCCGCCCGGACCGCGCGACGCCTGATTCGCGCACTCCAGCCCTGAACTGCCGCTCGTAGCGGGCCCATTGACAGAGGCAACTTCTGACGGGATTCTGCGAGAGCGCTCTTCTATCGATGGAAATTGGCACCGCCACCATCGCCATCGCCATCATCGGATCCCCCCACCCAGGAGCGAGACCATGAGCGACCCCACGCGCAAGCCCAGGAGACCCTTCCGCCACCCGTCCGCCCTCGGCGCACTCGCGCTGGCCGGGGCCCTCGCCGCGACACTGGTCCTGTCGCCGCCCGAGACCGCCCAGGGCGCGCCGCCCGCCCCGGAAGCGGCTCCGCAGGGGCAGACCGGTCTGCGTGCGGCCGACCCCAGCGTGCTGAGGGTGGGCAGTACGTACGTCGGTGTCCAGTCGACCGGCGGCGGCATCGTCGTACGGCAGGCGTCGTCCACGGACGGGCTGGCCACCTCGCCCGCCCGGCAGGTCTGGGCCGACAGCAGGGGGCGCGGGGAGGTCTGGGCTCCTGAGATCGTGATGGACGGCGGCCGGTACTACATCTACTTCACGGCCGGTGCCGGCGCCGCCCACCGCATGTTCGTCATCAGCTCCGCCTCGCCTGACAGCGGGTACGGGGCAGAGTCCCAACTCGCCCTCCCCGAAGGCAGATGGGCCATCGACGGCACTCTGTTCACCTTCGAGGGGCAGCGCTGGTTCGTCTGGTCCGGGTGGGCGGGCGACACCAACGTCGAGCAGAACCTCTACATCGCCCGGATGAGCAGCCCGACCCAGCCCACCGGCGCGCGGTACGTCATCTCGCAGCCGCGCGAGAGCTGGGAGCGGGTGGTCGGCAACCCGTTCATCAACGAGAGCCCCGAGGCGATCAAGGACCCGAACGGGCAACTGCACATCGCATACTCCGCGAACGGTAGTTGGAGCGAGCAGTACTGTCTGGCGGACCTGCGCCTGCGCAAGGGCGGCGATCCCACGTACGTGTGGGACTGGTACAAGTCGAACGGGTGCCTGTTCGGCTCCAACCGCGCGACGATGATGGCCGGTTGGGACCCGACGCTGTACGTGAACGGGCCCGGCCACCACACCTTCGTCCTGCTGCACGGCGACATCGACACCAGCCCGCCGGCCGGCCCGAGGTTCCCTTCGATGTACCACGCGGTCGCGAAGGGCACCCCGTACTCCTGGGCGAACCGCCACTGGTACACCGGCACGTTCGTCTGGTGGGGCGACACCACCTACTCCCGCGCCAACGTCCCCGGTCCCACGTCCGACAAGGGGTGGAGCCTGAAGTTCTTCGAGTGACGCCCCCCGGAGCGGCGCACGCCCTCAGGCTTCCGCCTCGCCCCACCCCTCGACCGCCACATCGTCGCCCACCGGCAGTTTCCCCGGCCGCACCACGGCGAACTTCGCACCGAACACCACCCGTCCCGCCGAGAAGCGCCGGTAGTCCGCGAGCATCCGCAGCGGCTCCGGCCCGCCCCGGGGCCCCGGCCTCCTGGTCGACCAGGGTGACCGCGCAACGCACGGCGAGCTTGTAGCCCAGCTCGGCCGCGCCGATGGTCGCGCGGCGGATCCGGTCCTCGGCGTGGGGTTCCACCGCCCAGTCCCCCCTGGCGCCCCCCGGGGACGCTGTCGACGACGATGTCGGGCGGAAGCGGTCCATGGCCAGGGGCGGGGCGCCGCGCTCGGCCGGCCGCGTGTGCAGGCGGGCGAGGGAGGCGCGGGAGAGCACGTGGACGGCGCCGCTGTCGGCGTAGCCCGTCATGCCGGGGGTCAGGCCGTCGGTCTTCCGTCGGGCTCCGGCGGTACGCGGACCAGACGGCTCGGGGTGCCGAGGAAGTCCGTGAGCCAGGCGGCGGCCTCGTCGCCCTGGTCGATGCCCTGGTACGTCGCACCGAACAGGTCCATGCCGCAACGCCCTGCCCGCGGACCTGCTGCCGTCGGGTCCGCGGGCAGGGGGTGCCAGGCCACGCACACGATGATCGACGGGTTCTGCGCCACACCAAGAGAGAACCGCACGTGCCGTCCGGACCAGCCCCATTCCACCCCGGAGAGCAGAAGCGGCGCCGGCCACCAGCAGCCACCCTCCATGGCGGACCATGCACGTCACGGAGGCCACGGACGCGAGTTCGACCCCCACCCCTCGCCCCGTGTCCGCGCTGACGCCTACGAAATAAAGGATTCTTCAGTCAGCCGGACCACAGGAAATGCCTGAAGCCTGATCTCACCCTTACTGCCGCCCGTCGAGAATTCAGCCAGGATCGCCGTACTTGCGGCGATCCCCACAACCCCGGAGACGGGGCGCCTATGACTCCCCTTCCTCCCACGACTCATCCCCAGAACCCTCATTACGTGCAGAACATGTGACCGACCAGCGGGCTTCAAAGATCTGTTAAGACTTGGTCCACGACCGTAAAACTGGCGGAAAGCGTTTTGGGATGGTGAAGCGGACATCACCAGGGCAAGGGTTGAGCATAGGAGTTGTCCAGGTCGGGTGCATTTCACTGCTGTGATCTCACCGGCCATGTGATGATCCGGTCCCGTCGGCAGAGCAGATCGCCGGAGCGGGGAGGCCGTCCGATCTCACCGGAGGTCACGCCCCTCCCCGGCGCCCGCCCCTCACCCTTTCCGGAACAACCCCTCGATCTCCCCCGCGAAGCCCCGTGCGATCGCGTCCCGATTCAGCTTCAGCGGCGGCGTCAGGTGACCGTTCTCCTGCGTGAAGTCCACCGGCAGGACCGTGGACTTGCGAATGTACTCGGCGCGCGAGAGCAGGCGGTCGGCCTCGTCCACCGCCTTCTGGAGCGTGGTGCGCAGATTCTCGTCGTGGACCAGGTCGCGCATCGGGATGTCCTGCTTCTTGGTCGTCCGCCGCCAGTGCTGGAGGCCGTCCGCGGGGTGGTGTCGGTGGTGGTGAGAGTCAGTCGCGCTGGTCCAGGAATGGGGGTTACGGGGCTGGTACAGGCCTTCCGTGGTGCCTTTCCATGCCACGCGTTCGGACTTGCGGACATGGCACCACGGAGGGCCTGAAGGGTCACGCCTCTTGCGGGTGGCCGCCGTCTCCTTCGACCACCAAACGCTCGCTCCCGGCCTCTTCATCGCCTTCGGCGATGGTGACGTCAATCCGTCCGTCACCGGTGGTGTCGAACTGATAGAGGTCGGCTTTCCCGTCCCCAGTGGTGTCGATCATCCACACGTCGGGCTTCCCGTCACCGTTCGCGTCAGCACTGAGAACGACATGATGCTCATCGCCCTGAGTCTCGATCACTTCTTCACCCATACCCGTTGTGGTGTCCATGACGGCCGGATGCCCGCGGACGAGGAGCCGAAACGAGCACCTTCAGACCAGGTGAGGAGACGACGCCCCGTCGCCCGCTTCCGGAAGCGGCTATGCCCCCGAGCTCACTTCACGGGCAGCTGCTGCTGTGGGGGCGTCAACCACTCCAGGTGACGCAACGCGCATGGGACGGCTCGCACCGTTCGGACTCGATTTCCCTTTGATACGCCTCGTCCACATTGACCGACTCCCCACCGCCACTGCAGGCGAAAACACAAGCTGGGTAGACCGGCTGCAGCCATACCAACAGGTGGTTATCAGGGGAGTCAGCCCTAATGCAACAAAGGGGTACATCCACGTAAGAGGACCCGCGGCAGGAAGGATCCCACCGGAAAGCGTACGGCCGGAACCTTCCCACCCCGCCCCTACGGGACCTTCCCACCGACGAGCCCTTCCTGGCATTCCCCATCGTTGACGTCGCCGGCCGAATCCGCCGCGCTCCCCCACCTTGGGAGCGCGCTTCCGGGCTGGATCTCCAGCCCCTTTCGGCGCCCACTGCAAGGGCTTGGCCATACAGCGGACGGCGGGCGGGGCAGCTCGCCCGTGTCGCGTTTCTGTGTAGCTGATGCATCAGCTGGATGCGGCAACTGCCGTTGGCGAAAATCATGCGGCGCCTAAAGACCTTCTCGGCAGCAAGAATATCTCCTCCGAACCGAAACGGTGGGTCCGAAAAGAAACCCGTGAGAAATGGACTCCAGATATCAGAAATCCGAATTTCCACCGTGCGGAGGTACCGGAGCCGAACGGCCCCAGGGCCGGGCGGCGGAACCGCCCACTGGGGTCGGCAACGTCTCCTGGCTTGGGAGCGTCACGGCGGGGCGCGTCCCCGGCTGTCTCACCCTCTCAGACCCGGACCGCCATATTCGAGCGCTACCACCGCGGGTCGCGCCACGACCAGGACCAGCTCACCACCTGAGCCCCGCCGCCCGGCGTGCCAGTACCTCCACCTGGGCAGTGGTCGTGGCCGGCCCGGCTCCCGCCTCGGATACCGTGTAGCACTACGGGGTGCCATAACGGATGTGACGCCCCTCACCGGAGGTAGTCAGCGTATGAGTTCAAAGCGCAGCAAGAATCCAGCCCTGCCCGTACTTGACGACGCATTCCGACTGGCGTCGGTCAAGGACGCCGAAGAGTCCACCCGTGACTTGGCCGCGCGGCTGGCCACCACCGAGCTGCGCCGCGTTTCCCACCCGGGCCGGCTCACCTGGGAGCCCACCGATGAGGCCGAGCCCGTGCCGGTCCCGCCGACTGTGGTCGACGGTGACGGGGACCTGTGGCTGCGGGACCGGGGCACTGGCACCTGGACAATGCCCGAGTTCGACCCGAAGGAGTTCCCGGCCCGCTGTGGCGAGGTTCTGACGTGGGACCAGCTCGCCCGCGAGTTCGGCCCGCTGACCGCACTGGCCGACGACCGCCGCATCGGCGGCGGCCGGCGTCGCTGACCGCGCAGCCTTTCAGGATGGTCGCGCCCCCTGGAGCTCCCGCTACAGGTAGCTGGGAGCTCCAGCTCACCCCGCAGCCCGACGATGGCGGCGAGCAGGTGAGCGTGGTGGCATGCGACCGCCTCGAGCAGCGCGGTGCGGGCCTGGCGCCACCCGATGTCCTCGGTGCGGCCGGCGTCGGTGGACCTGGCGGGTAGCGGTCGGCCTCCAGTTGGCGTGGTGAGCGCGCGGCCCGGCTCGCCGATCGACTGCTGCCAGTCGGCCAACTGCCCGAACAGGCCGCACCAGCTCGTCGAGGGCGGCCTCCGGGCCGGCGCCGGAGACCAGCGCTTCTGCGCCGGTCTCGGCCAGGCCGTCTTCGTCCAGGTCCTCGAGGGCCTCACGCCACGGAGCGGCGCAGCATCGAAAGGGGCCAGGGCAGCAGTGCCTGGAGCTCGTCAGCGTGGGCAACGATCCACACCGCTTCGCGCAGCTCCGCCTCGCAGGCGGCGGCAAGCTCGGCTTCGGCCACGTCGAGAGCCGTGCACACCGACCGGCGGCACAACCGGCTGCCAGAAACCGCTTGTGGTGGCTGAGGGCTGGGACCTGTCGGCGGGCTCGGCTCCCATGACGTTCAGTGCCACCTGGCCGACGGCTCCGCCGGTGTGTTTCGAGGACCTTGTCTGCGGCAGCGGCGTTCGACAGCACCGTCTCGGCCGCGCCGATCGTGCGGGCCGACTTCAGCGTCTCCTCACCCCGGGCCGGGGCCGTCATCCGCTACAACTGGATAGTGACGTGGTCTCGCCCACCCGCGAGTGAGCCTCGACGCCCGACTACGGGGAGCCCTGTTCCTGCCGCCTACGCCAGTACATGGACGCCCGGCGCGGGTGCTGGCGCTGGCCTGGGCCAACCGCTCCAGCAGGCGGGCCGTGTGTCGGGCCGCCGGGAGAGGGCGGGTGCGCGGAGAGTGGAAGTATGCTTCCGGACATCCGTCGTCGCTGGACCGCCCGTCTCCGTAGAGCAGCCCGGTGGCGTGGTCTGCCACCGGGAGACGAGCGCGAACCTCTGCTCGTGCGCTACGGCAGGGCGGCCTGGATCCTTCCCGCAGCATTCCTGATCACCATGGTGCTGGTCGGTGAGCTGACGGGGCCCTCCATCCGGGTGGGCAACTGGCTGATGATGGCTCCCCTGCTGGCAGCAGGAGTGGCCTCCCCCAAGGTCACCACAGCGTTCGGTCTCCTTGTGCTCATCCTCAACAGATGGGCCGACGCGACCTTGCCGACGACAGACCTACGGACCGAGGACTTCCTGCTGGAGATTTTCGCGGTCCTGCTCGCCATTGTCATCGCGGTGCTGCGCGCACAGGCCCATTCCTACGTACTCCATCTGCGGAGCGCTGCGGATACCACCCGCCAGGTGCTGCTGCGCCCCATCCCACAGGGCTGGGGCGGCATGGAGTCGGCCGCCCGATACCTTGCGGCCGACGTCGAGGCCCGGGTGGGCGGCGACTTCTACGAGGTGCTGGCCACCCCCCACGGTGCGCGCGCCCTCCTGGGAGACGTCCAGGGAAAGGGCCTGCCGGCCGTCTCCACCGCAGGGGCGGTCGTGGGCGCCTTCCGGGAAGCCGGCTACCACGAGCCCGACCTCCACGTAGTGGCCAGCCGCATGGAATGGGGACTGCGCCGGCACAACTCGCTGCGATCCGCGTGGGGAGATCAGGAAGAACGCTTCGCCACTGCCGTGGTGATCGCCTTTCCACCCAGTGTGGACAGCATTCAGGTGGTGAACTTCGGACACGAGGGCCCACTCGTGATCGGCCCCCGCGGCGTGCGGCGACTACCGCAGGAGCAGGGCCCGCCGGTCGGTATGGCAGAGCTTACCGACAGCCCGCCAGTGGTCTGCCGACTGCCTTTCGACCAGCAGGAGACCATCCTGCTCGTCACCGACGGCGTGACCGAAGCACGCAACCGAACCGGCGAGTTCTTTCCCCTGCGCCAGTGTCTCGAGCAACTGCACGTCGCCCACCCCGACGGAATCGCCCCCTCACGCCTGCTCAGCCTCATCGTCGACGCCCTCCTCCACCACACCGGTGGCCGCCTCACCGACGACGCCGCCCTCCTCGCCCTGCGTCCGCTTCCCGCACGAACAGGTCACCACAGCCGCGGCCATGACGGTACGAACTACAGTTAGCGCCGTTCGTTCGGTCCACTTCCGACGCAGCAGACCGGACAGGTTCCAGCAGGTCCGGATCACCTACCGCGGCTTCCTCTCAGAACTGCTGAGGACCCAGTGCGACGACCGGGCCCGCGCAGGACGGAAAGGCAGCCGGCGCCCGTTCCCGTCGGGCACGAGGAGGGCCTTGACGCCGAACCAGGACCTGGGCGGCTTCCACAGCAGCAGGTGACCAGCACCCCGGTACTGCTCGACTACCAGCATCACACCTGGCTGGAGAACACCGCCCCCTGGCCCAGGTCATCGCCGAGGAGAGCGGCCTTCCCGCCGACGACCCAGCCAGCACCGCCCTCGCCCGCTTCGCCCTCGAAGCACCCCGCATCGCACGCGACCACCCCGACACCGCCGCGGCTCTCAACGCCGCCTTCGATCTCCTCGAACACGGCTGGCAGAACACCGCCCTGGCCCGACCGGCGCAGCAGAACGAGCACGTCACCACATTGTCCTGAGACCTGCACGAGCAGGTACCCGAGTGGGACAAGACCTTCGGCGACGCCCGGCTCTGCCCGGCCATCGCCGATCGCATCACCTTCCGCCGCACCCTGATCCGGACCGGCACCGATTCCTACCGGTTCCAGGCCACTTAGATTCCCTCTTCCCACCACAATGAACCCGGAAGAACATCCGCCGGGAGAGGCACAGCAATGCACAGCAAACCGGAGAACGGCGTCATCGGAGGCGACCTGACCTGCCTCATCCCGGCCACCGAAGCACATCTGTCTCTGCTCGCTGGCTGGTTCGCCGACCCCGAATTCGTACGAAACTGGGGCGGACAGCCCCTCACCCGCGACGAAGTCGCCGCGAAGTACACGGGACGACGCCGCCCCGACGTGGAGTCCTTCCTGATCCTCGCCCGGACCATCCCGGTCGGCTATGCCCAGTACGCACCCGCAGGCCCCGGCCAGGGCAGCATCGACATGATCCTTCTGCCTCAGGCCCAGGGCAGAGGCCTCGGCCCCGACGCAGCCCGCGCACTCGTCCGGCATCTTCATACGGTCCTGGGCTGGACGCAGGTGACCGTCGATCCCGAAGCATCCAACACCCGCGCCATCCGGGCCTGGACAAGAGCGGGCTTCCGCCCGGTCAGCCGGCAGGGGACCCAACTGCTGATGGAATGCCGCCACGACCACAGCATCTCGCCGACGGAGACTCACGGCGAGACCTTCCCGCCCGGGGCCTGAACATAGACGGGCCCCAAGCCACGTCTCGCCAGTGAGGCAGCCCAGGGCCCACCCCCCGAACACATCGACACCCCCACAGCCTCGGCTCCGGACACTCCACTCAGCGGGGAGCGCCCCGGGGCGCTCCCATCCCCGCCGGCCCCACCGTGAGCACCCTCCAGACCACCTTCGTCCCTACCACCGGCCTTCAGGACTCCTTCCTCTCCCTCGTGCGGCACCGCAGCCACGAGACCGCGCGCATCCGTGCCTTCTGCCAGCCCTGGCCACCGTCGCCGACGTCCCGGGGTGACCACGCGGCCCCGGATACACGGTGTCTCTGGCCCGTCGCATCCCCGAGCTCCCCACCCCGGAGCAGGCGCGCGGCCGCCAAGTGCCCGAGTTCAACGTCCCCTCACGCCACACGGTCGTGACGTCGGTGTCGCCGGCGAAGCACCCACGGACGATGGCGGCCGGGGTTGCCGACCGGGGCGGGGCAAGGCTCTTGTCTCTTGCGTCGCCGACGGCGTTATGGAGGCCGGCACCCACATCGGCAAGATCATCGTGACCGTCCCACACTGACAGGGGACAGTCGCCCCCTACCGAACCGGAACGGATCCGCAGGGACGACGTGATGCGTCAGACGCATCCCCACACCTGCTACCTGATGGGCTCCTCGATGACCGGCTCCCGGTCGTCGTCGACGTCGACGTCGACGTCGGCGAACTCCGGCTGCGGAGCGGGGACGACGGCGGCCGGGCGCGGCGCGGGGAGCACGACCGGGGTCACCAGCTCGTCCACGACGACGACGACGTCGGCGGGCGGCGGCGGCCGCGGCTCGAACTGGCCCCAGCAGCAGTGATGCGGCCGGCCGCCGCAGCCGCGTTGATCTTCATCTCAGAAACTCCGCACCTTCCCTTCGTCGAAGAGCTGGATATCTCGTCCGGGCTGCCGCGGGGTCCCGGCCGTGAGGAAGCCGCACCAGCTCGGAGTCGTCGTCGGCCTGGTACAGGTAGAGCCGCACGGGGCGGCCTCACAGGGACATCCAGCAGTAGAGCTGATCGCCGGCGTCGTGAGCCCGTCTAGCAAGCAGGATGAGCTCTTCGGCCAGTGGCTGCATGTCTTTGACGCGTGCTCCCCGCAGTTCCTCGGCTCGCACCCACCTGGCGACGACAGTGGGTACTTCGGAGTCGCGTACTCCTGCCAGAGTGTCTCGTGCCAGGGGGCGGAGTTCCGATACCCACGGTCCCGTCACCCACGGGTCATCCTCAGTCTCGGGGCTGTTCGGGCCGGGAGCCGGGACGGTCGGCCACACGGTCGTCCCTTCCACCAGATCCACTCGCCACTCGATCTGACGGATAGCAGCGATCAGCAGGGCCAGGATGACGGCCGGATCCACGCGCTTGGCTTCGACTCCGTCGAACACGGGGGGCTTCGTGCACAGTGGTGACCCACCATCCGTCTGCTCCAGCGCCCGCACAACCGACGCGGCATCCACCGCGCGGAAGTAGTCAGCCAGACCGCCCATCGCTCTTCTCCCGTTCTCCGGTTCAGCCCTTGACCGTCCGCGCCGAGACCCCCTCGCCCAGCACGAGCAGTTCGGCCGCCTTCGCCCGCTCGCGTTCCGCCGGCGAACGGCAGACCGAGTCGTACTCGGACTTGACCCGGGCCCCGGCCGGGGCATCCGGCCGTGATGGCGGTGTTCACACCGTACGCACTGAAACAAGCGTGCTCGACAACTGGTGGCAGTGTTCACCGGCAAGCACAAGGACCGCCTGGTCAAAGCCGCCGGGGTGGCCTCGGTCGATCTCGTCCGCGCAGGCGACACCTGGCGGGCCGCCCACTCCCGGTGCACCCGCCGGCACGACATCGTCCCCTGCCGGCCGGTAAGCCGCCGGTGAGGGCCGGGACCTGCAGCCGGTCAGCTTGACCGGTCCTCTGCCGGCTCTCAAGCTCGCCAACTGGTCCGCGGAACGCGTGGCCACTCCGTCGCCACTCCCACGAACGGGCGGTCCACCAGCGGGTCTCCAACGCTGCTGCCACGATGCTGGACCATGTGGACCTCAAAAGAGGCGCAGGGCAAGTCGATCCCGCCCATCGTCATCGACGCACGGCTCGGCTCCGAGTGAGGTACCGCCGCGGGCGCCGCCGCGTGGCGCCCGCGGCTGCACGTGGTCCTGCTCGATCGGGGCCGGCGCATGATCCGGGACAGAGACGGCTCCGGGAGGCACCACGGCCAAAGGCCGAAGCCACCTTCGGCCGCCGGCGATGCGCAGCGGCCGAAGGGGCTCCCGGGTCTCGGTTCAGCTCGGTGAGGGTGTGGGCGCGACAGGCCCCACAGCGTCGTCGATCACGGCCTGGGGCACCTCAGCGGGCGGCTTGCCCTTCTCGATGCGGTCGACGACGGGGGCGATCGCGTCGTACATCCGCTGGGAGAGCTCCTTGATGGAGCGGTCCGCGTATACGCCCTCGCTGATGTCTTCCTCCAGGGTCTTGAGGTAGTCCACGAGCTGGGCGCCTGTGAGGGTGATCTCGACCAGGCGCCGGTCCTTCGCGGGCCCGCTGAGACTGCGAGGCTTGGCGTCCTCATGCGAGTCAGCGTTGACGCGACCGGGTTTCGTCCGGTCCCACAGGTCCTTGGTGCAGACGATCTTGAAGGAAGCGACTCCGGCGGCCTTCCGGAGGCGCTCCGAGTGCCCGGCGGGCGGATCATCCGCGCAACCGGTTACAAGAGTCAAGGCGGTAACGGCGGCCAGAACGACGGCGGCGGCACGACGGTGACGGCTGCGGATCAGGTTGGTGAGCACCGGCCGATCATCTGCACCCGAGCGTCGGGCCGAACGGAGTTTGTCGCGAGCTCACCAGAACGGGTGACGTGGCGGACTCGGCCTCATCGACGCACAGAGCGGTGGCGTGCTCCGCTCTTGCTCCGGGCCCGCTCCGCCACACGAGCTGGGACGTGCCGCACAAGGCCGCCGTACCCCATACGTGATGAACTGTGGTCCGGCTTCGAGACGTTGATCTCGTCTCGAACAAGAGAGTGGGAGGAACCGTGGACCTTGGTGGGGGGACGTGGCAGCGACTGACCGCCTTGGTGCTCGTCATGGTGGTAGCGGCCGGGTGTACGGGGCAGGGCGAAGGCGCGGGCGGCGGAAACGACGAAGACCTGCTGCGGAACCACGACTGGACGCAGATGCCGGGCACCATCGCGCGGGACGACATCCTGCGGGTCAGCGCATCGGATCGGCACATCGTGGAGCAGGACTCCTCCGGCGGCCAGCCCAACCCCCCGCTGAACCTGGCCGGCCCGCATCTGAGAACCGATGGCGACTTCACCGTCACCGCGCGCATGTCCGGTGTGGGTGACGATGACGGCGACTCATGGCTGCGGCTGTACGGACGGGTACCGGTCATCTACGACGAGTGGCGGCAGGAGCGGCCCTCACTCCGCGTCGGCGTGACCGCCGACGGACAGGTGAAGGTACAGATATGGGACGGCGAGGGCGATGAGCCGGCCACCTCCAAGGATTTCGACTGCGGCTGCTCCGGGACGGTGACGCTCGCCGTGTCGAGCATCGGTGACACCTTCCGCGTAGAAGCCGACGGGCGGCGGCTGGGAACCGTGCAGGACCCGGGGGTGTTCGCCGAGGGCACTGTCTGGTTCGGTCTGGAAGCGGACGCGGGCGAGGACGAGCGCCGCGAGGGGTGGCGTCTGACGCAGTTGACCGCGCGGGCGGAGAGCGGTGACTCGCTCCGCGTGATCAGGGCGCCGCAGCTACGCCAGGAGCGGTCCGACGACTCGCTGCGGGCGCGGGCCGCAGACGTGGGGCGGCCGTTCGACGTCGGCGCCGCCCTGGCCGAGAACCCGCTGTTCACCGACTCACGTTACCGGGCGCTCGCGGGGAGCCAGTTCTCCATGCTCACTCCGGAGAACGCGTTCAAACCACAGTTCCTCCACCCACGCCGGGGCCTCTACGACTTCCGCGACGCCGACCTACTCGTACGCTTCGCCCGCGCGAACGACATGAAGGTGCACGCGCACACCCTCGTCTGGCACGAGGCTCTGCCCGACTGGATGCGGGAGAACGACGACCCCGAGGAGGTGCGCCGGGCCATGCTCCGGCACATCGCCATGGTCGCCGGGCACTTCAAGGGAAAGGTCGCGGAATGGGATGTGGTCAACGAGCCCATGTCCGACGACGAGAAGAGCTACACCAACGGGGATCTCGGTCTGCGCTCCGAGCAGAGCCCGTGGTTCGAGGCCATGGGCGAGGAGTACATCGACGAGGCGTTCAGGGCCGCCCACCGGGCCGATCCGAAGGCGCGGCTGTTCCTCAACGAGTACGGGGTCGAGGAGGAAGGCGAGCGGTGGGACGCCCTTTACGATCTGGTCGATCGGCTCAGGGAACGCGGCGTACCGATCGACGGCGTGGGTTTCCAGAACCATGAGTACGCACCCGGCGACCGCACCGACCCGGAGACCTTCCGCAGCCATGTGCGGGATCTGGCCGAGCTCGGGGTTCAGGCGCGGGTGTCGGAGATGGACGTCTCGATAGGTGAGGACGAGGAGGACGGGCGGCAGACGCAGGCTGATGAGATGGCGGGCAAGCTGCGGGTCTGCCTGGAGGAGCCGAACTGCACATCGTTCTCCACATGGGGATTCACCGACCGGTACGGTTCCACCGCCGACACCAAGGTCTACCCTCCGCGCCCGGCCGATTCCCTGCCGTGGGACGCGGCTCTGCGGCCGAAGCTGGCGTACGAGCGCCTGCTCGAGGCCTTTGACGAGGCGTGAGGAATCAAGGCGCGATCTCTCGGCCGAGTGGGACCGGCTGTCCGCGGAGGCCCGCCGGGAGGTGGACATCCTCGTTCCGTGATCACAGATCGGAGCCGTCCTGGAGGGCCCCTATCACCGGCCTGAGCCGGCGGCAGTCCGGCAAGCTGACGATGGTGGCGGTCGCCTCGGGCCTTTTGGGACCGTGCCTGAGCACGGCCGTCGACGATCGCGGCCCTGTTGGTGACGGCGAAACAGTCTCGATTCGTTGCACGATGTCGGCGCTGGTCGCGCTCGGCTGATGGTGCGGCGGTCGGGGATCTGTCGGGCAGCCCGGTCTCGCCGTGCTTGCCCCAGCGGTTCACCCATGTGGGCGCGCGTGCGCGGGAGATGCCCGCCTGCGCGAAGAGGGGCGCGTCGGAGTGGGTCATAGCTTGCCCACGAAGAAGCTGGTGCTGGCTATCGCGAGGAGCAGGTAGCCGCCCGGGAAAGCGACGTTGTGGAGGACACCTGCGTGGACGTGAGCCAGGACCGCGCCGATGAAGAATGCGGTCAGGCCAGCCCCTGCCGCCAGGCCCAGCCAGTGGACCCCGAGAAGTCCCACGAGAAGGCCGACAGCGCCCGCGAGCTTGAGGGTCGCCAGGTACGGCAGCGCAGCTGCGGGGAGTCGAACCTCTGCGGAATTCGCCAGCACGAACGGTGCTCGCGCGTAGTCCGCGATCGCGATGAACGCGTTCGCGACCACGCAGCCAACAGTGGCGATGACCAGCACGGAGCTCATGAGTGGTACGCCTCGACGAGGGTGAGCGGTTCTGGTGGAACCGGCCCTCCCCCAGCCGGGCTGATCAGTTCTCGCAGCTGAGCGGCTTGCGACGCTCCCCCCGTCGGAATATGTGCTGCCTCCTCCATCTCGAGGGTCATGAAGTCCGGCCCCGACTTGCTGGAGAACGCCGTGCAGCTCACGCCCTGGGGTGATGTCGCCTGAAGGAAGGTGAACACCTTCGCGATCTGCGACCGGACCTCGGCAGCTGTGCCGCTGTAGGCGCCGGACCGAACCATCTGTAGGCTCATGATGTTGTCATCTCCTCGGGGTGCGAACAGGAATGGGTTCAACCGACCGTCCTGACGTCCGCCAGCCCGAAAAGGTGACACCCATGCCGATCACGGCCGAAGAATTCGAGACCGCACGACCGCGTCTGCTGTCGGTTGCCCACCGCATGCTCGGTTCGGCTCATGACGCCCAGGATGCCGTCCAAACGGCATGGTTGCGGGCTGTGACGGCCCGATCCTCACCATCGATCGACAACCCGTCGTCCTGGCTCACGACCGTCACCGCCAGAGTCTGCTTGGACGAGCTGCGTGCCCGACGCCGTCGCGACGAAGCGCCACTGCTCGCGGACGCCATCCCGGCCGCGGAACTGGCCGCGGACGAGACAATTCTCCGCACAGAGGACGTATCCCGGGCGCTCATGGTCTTGTTGAACCAGCTGACCCCACCTCAACGGGTGGCGTACGTCCTGCACGACCTGTTCTCTGTGCCATTCGACCGGATCGCGCACGTACTGGGCGGGACAGTGTCCAGTGCCAAGAAACACGCCAGCAGGGCCCGACAACGCCTCGGCAGCGGCGAGTACGCCTCGGAGTCGAGCGGTCGACCGGATCAGCGGATCGTCGATTCCTTCATGACAGCAGCCCGAACCGGGGACACCCGCAGAATGATCCAGCTGCTCGCGCCCGACAGCGTCCGCGACGCAGACGCAGCACTCCTGCCTCGCGGATCCCGCACCGCCATCATCGGTGCTGGCGACATCGCCTCCGAGACCGTGCACTTCCGTCATCGCATTCAGGCCGCCTGCAGACTGACCGTCAACAACAGACCGGTGTACCTGATCGCGCCAGGAGGACATCCCCTCGCCACGATCGAGATCAGTACGGCCGACCAGAAGGTCACAAGAATCACGTTGCGATCGGCCCGGACCGACAACCATTTCACGGCCGCCCTACCGTAAAGAAACCCCCTGCCCCACAACACGTAGCAGTAGCCGGACTTGCGGGACCGTCCCTGCAGGCGCGGGGAGCACATCACGCCGGCCGCCGGTGCCGCCGCCGGGACCATCCCCGCGAGCGCGAGGATCACCCGGCGATGACTTTGGCCAGGGGCCCCGGCAAGGGGACCATCCCCGGGGGCGCGTGGAGCACTCGTCGTCGTCCTCGGCGTCGGCCTGGCAGGGGGTGGCGACGACATCCTGGACCTGGCCGGACGTGCGGTTCGCGTGCCCGACACGGCGAGCTCGTCCAGACGGCTGGGCGTGCCCTCCAGGCCGTACGCCCTCGGCCACGGTCTCGACCGCTTCGACAAGCCGGGCGGCCACCAGCCCCGCCTTCTCCTGCGCGCGGACCGGGGTTTGCGTACGGAGAAGCCGGGCGCCGGTCTGTGGGTGGCATCCCGTCGTCAACCGCCGCGTGGTCTCCTTCCCCTCCTCGTCCAGGGCCGAGCCTTCGGTCAGCCCGACCGCCGCGAGCCCGCTGTCCATCCACGCGAGAGCCGCGTCGTCTTCCTTCTACAGCGGGTACTCGGGCGCCGGGTCGGCGGACTCCAGACCAACGTTGCCGGACACCACGACCGAGCAGCCGGCCTACTCGTTCAGCCGGTGCTCGACCTGCTCGGCATCGCGAATCGCTGTAACCCAGGCCACCGATCGCTCCCACCCGTGCGCGCCCTGTCGGCGGGGACTGTGTGCTCGCGCCTCTCCGACATTCCCTGGGGCCTCCCTCGGGGAACCCCCGCCGTAGTTCTTCTTCTGCCTCATTCGATCGTGCACCGGAGCAGATTTCGCCTGTGGTCCGGTGCCACCTGTCGGGCGGTATCAGGGGGGCAGTGCGTTCCGAGGGGTGACGTCAGTGGTTCCGACGCAAGGTGCGCGTCGGTCGTCACGGAAATTGTCAGCGGTTCTGCCGCAGGACGAGTCATGCGAGGGATCGAGGGTAAAAGGCCGATGGCAGTCAGGGCATACACGGGGGCGGGGCGAGCGGCGTGAAGCAGGCAGCAGACCATACGGGCCGGCAGTCGCTGCCGCAGAGCGTTCTCTCGGTGTCCGGGGTGTTCGAGGGCAGCGAGGACATCGCTGTCGCCCGGGACCTCACTCGCAGCTTTCTGGCCGATGTCCAGGCTGTGCACGGACTGCCGGTGTCCGGACGGGCGATGGGCATGGTCCAGCTCGTGGTCAGTGAGCTGGTGACCAACGCCCGCAAGTACGCACCCGGCCCGTGCCTGCTGACGCTCGAAGTCGAGGGCGGTTCGGTCGAGGTGACCGTGTGGGACAGCAACCCGACGCCACCGGCCATCCTGCCGCATGACCCGACCCGGATCGGCCAGCACGGGCTGGAGCTGGTCATGGCGATCGGTCAGAGCTTCGCGGTGCACCGCGAACCCGTGGGCAAGCGGATCACCACAGCCGTCATGCTGGCCGACGATCCGGGCGGGGACGTCACCGGCCGCCAGCCCTGACGTCTCCACGCCAGTCATGGGCGGACGGGGGGCACCTGCGGCTCCAGACGGGCCGCCAGGGGGCGGCGAACTCCTCAGCGCGGCCCAACCGGACCCGCCGCGGAGAGCGGGATGGGTGTCTTCCGCGAACGACACCCAGCCCGTCGTCCATCACAACCGGCCAGGGCAAAGACGCGGGGACCAACAGCGGGGCTCCGCGCCCTGTCCCGTAGCCTCTGGTCAGGTTGAGATGATCTTGTCGTGTCTGGCCTGATCACCCCGTCGCAGCCCTCCTGAACAGCCCCCGTTGAGCGGGCTGAGCCCACGCCAGTTCGGCGAACTGATCACCGCGCTCCGGCGAGAGGATGCGTATGCGGTGCGTAAGGGCCGGCCGTACACTCTGCCGCTGGAAGACCGCGTCCTGCTGGCCGCCGCCTACTGGTGCACCCCGACCCTGCGGCAGCCGGCCGCCGCTCTCCGGGTGCAGCCATGATCCCAGCAACGCCGGTGCGGCCGGAGATGTCGTGGAGGGCCTGACGGCTGTGGGGACCACGGACGCTCTGACCGTTGTTCTCTCAGGTGCGGGGCGGGTGAGTTGCGGTGTTGAGGTAGAAGGCGTCGATGCTCTGCACGGCCTGCTCGAAGTCTGCGAGGTTGACGGGCTTGGTGACGTAGGCGTTGGCGTGGCTGATGTAGGCGCCGTTGACATCGTCGGGGGCCGCGGAAGTCGTGAGGACGACGACGGGGATGCTCTGCAGGTCCTCGTCCGCTTTGAGGATGCGCAGCAGGTCGCGGCCGTTCATGCGGGGCATGTTGAGGTCCAGGACGATGAGGTCGGGGCGGACACTGCCTGGGGTGCGCAGGTATTCCAGGGCGGCGACTCCGTCGGTGACCTGGACGAGGTTGCGGGCCCCGCGCTCGCAGAGGGCCTCTTCTATGAGCATGGCGTCGGCGACGTCGTCCTCGACGAGCAGGACATCGAAGGCGCGGGCGGGGGTGGACATCATGATCGGTTGCTCCGAGGGGGCTTCGTGGGAGTGGCGGAAGAGGTCGGGCCAGCGGCGCCGGGCGCCCTGGCGGGTCATGCCGCAGGCGTCGCCGATCTGCGGGTAGCCGGCTCCCGCGCGGGCGGCATCGACGGCTGCCTCCCGCTGCAGGCGTTCGGCCGCCTTCTGGAGCTGTTCCAGTACGTGCAGAAGGCCCAGGGCCTGAGCGGGATCGTCCGCCGATGGCGGGGAAGGAGTTTCCAGCAGACGAGGAGCCAGACGCTGGGCAAGGTCGTACACCTCGGCGTCCACGAGCGCGGCCGCCTGAGGAGGTGTGGTCCGCAGTACGAGGTTCTTGCCAGGCATACCCGCACCCTAGTCTCCGACGCCCCTCGACAACAACTGTTGTCGAGTTCCCTCTAGAGTGTCTCCGCCGCACTCTTGTGCGGGCGGGCGTCCGAGCAAGGAGTGAACAACGATGACCGGCGACGAGGATCGGCCGCAGGCGCGGAAACCTTCCACGTGGACGACGCAGCGGTGGCTTCGAGTCGGTGTGGCAGTGTCTTTCGCCGTGCTGGCTCTGCTGGGGGTCAGCGGTGCGTGGATGCTGCAGCAAACGGCGTCCATCAGCAAGGACCTGGTCGACGTCAAGTCGCCGGCGCTGAACACAGCGATCCGTCTGGAATCAGCGCTTCTGAACCAGGAGACCGGAATCCGTGGCTACGGCCTCACCGGCACCAAGGACTTCGTCGCCCCCTACGCGCAGGGCCTCGCCGACGAGAAGACCTATGCCGGCCAGCTCACCGAACTGCTGCGGGACGACGCTGCCGCAGTGGGTGACCTGAAGGCGGTGCAGAGGGCCGTAGCGGCGTGGCAGGAGCGGATCGCCCGCCCGGTCGCCGCCTCCCCTCCCGGATCGCCCTCCCCCCTTGCCACCCAACGCGCCGAACAGGGCAAAACGCTCTTCGACCAGGTCCGATCCGCCACACGGAGCCAGCAGGAACGGCTGCGCACGGACCGAATGCAGGCGCGTGACGACCTGATGGCCACCACCCGTCTGCGCAACTGGGTGTTCGCAGCGATCGCCGCCCTCATCGTCCTTCTCGCCGGGCTGGTCTTCGAGGGTCTGCGTCGCGGTATCACCACACCGCTGGACCGGCTCGCCGCGGACGCCCGCGCCGTCGCGGACGGTGACTTCGACCATCCCATCACGCCGACCGGTCCCGCCGACATGCGGCAGCTGAGCGGCGAGATCGACTTCATGCGCCGCCGTCTCGTCCGGGCACTGGCGTTCAGTGAAGAGGCACGACTGCGCCTGGACGCCCAGGCCGCAGACCTCCAGAGGTCCAACGCCGAACTCGAGCAGTTCGCCTACGTGGCCTCCCACGACCTGCAGGAGCCACTGCGTAAGGTTTCCAGCTTCACGCAACTACTGCGCCGCCGTTACGGAGGGCAGCTCGACGAGCGGGCGGATCAGTACATCGACTTCGCCGTCGACGGCGCGAACCGCATGCAGGTCCTCATCAACGACCTGCTCGCCTTCTCCCGGGTCGGCCGCATCCACACCGACCAGAAGACCGTCGACCTGGACGCCGTCCTCGATCGAACCCTGTCCGCTCTGAGCGTCAGCATCGAGGAAGCGGACGCCCGCATCACCCACGACCCACTGCCCAGTCTGATCGCCGACCCGACACAGATGGGAATGCTGTGGCAGAACCTCATCGGCAACGCCGTGAAGTTCCGCCGCCCGGGCGAGAGCCCGAAGATCCACGTGACAGCGGCGCAGGAAGACGCACTGTGGCGGTTCACGGTCACCGACAACGGCATCGGTATCGCCCCGGAGTACGCAGACAAGGTCTTCGTGATCTTCCAGCGCCTGCACACCAAGGACGCCTACGCCGGCAGCGGTATCGGTCTGGCGATGTGCAAGAAGATCGTCGAATTCCACGGCGGCACCATCTCCATCGATCCGCACTACACGGAAGGCGCCCGCATCACCTTCACCCTGGCGCCCCGACCCCCTGCCGACCCGGCCACATCGACGCTTCCCGAAGCGACCCTTTCCGAGGCGGAACTGCTGCCATGAGCACAGCCGCCGTCCGGTCGTCGCGGCGACGGGTTCTCTCGTCAGGCGGGGTCCAGCGGTCCCAGCAGCCACACGCCGGTGGAGGTGGGCTCTGCGTCGAAGTAGAACTCGCGGATCGCCTGGAGCACGTCGTCCCGGCTGATCAGCCCGTCGGCGTCCCGGTCCAGGCGGCCGAAGACCTCACGAGCGTCCACTCGTACCCGGCGTCGAAGGAGCCCGGCGTGACCAGCATCCCGGCGGCGAACGCCGTCCGGTATTCGGTGAGGCTGATGCGCCCGTCGCTGTCGATGTCCGCGGCCTGGGACAGGTGCTGCCACAGGCCGTCGCTCAGCTCTCGCATGCGTGTGAGCGCGGGCGCTCGGGGCGTGAGCGTCGCAGGCCGACTCGAAGTCGGCGCGGTCGATGTAGCCGTCACGGCATGCGATCGACGACCTCCTGAAGCCCGCCGAATGATCACGACATCACACAGACCCTAGTCGGGGATTCCTGGCATGCCCCACCGGGCCGCTCTGTTGCTGACTTCGGCTTTCCGGCAGGTACGGCGCCATGTCGTGAGGGCTGGGGGATTGCCCGGGCGTCCGAAGAGGAACTGCCCGCTGTGCAGGCTCAGGCGGACTTTTGCCAGGTCGTGGACGTTGTCGTGGATGATGAGGACGCGGGCTACGTGGTGGGGGTCGTGTTCGGTGATCTGTCCGCCGGCGCGGCGGAGGCGGAGTCTGGCAGGACCGTCGGCTTCGCCCGGGACGATGCTTGCCTCGACCAGACGCCGTCGGTCCCACGCCCAGTACGCGATCTCCCCGAGTAGGTAGAGGACACCTGCGCAGAGGGCCCATGGGGCGTTCGAGCCAGTCCACAACAGCAAGCCGAGGAAGCCGAGGCAGCCGACCGCCACCCCGATACGCCGGAGCCGCGGAACCATCTGCATGCTCTTGTGGTTCGCGTCCCAGAGCAGGGCTTCGCTGGCAGCCATACCGCCATCATGGGCCTTGCCCGTCATCGTGGAAAGCCTGGAGCATGCCTTCAAGGACGGCTCGGCCCAGGGGACTCGATTCAGACTGTGCTACGCATCGGTCCGGCCCCGCGCGGGCTGCGCGGTGATCCGTCCCGGCATCGGGGCCGATGCAGCGGATCGTGGAAGGCTGCCCGCAACCAACAGGAACCGGCGAACCAGTTTCTCGAAGGAGACCGGCACCTCTTCGACCTGCTGGAGGAGTGGGACATCGAGTAGGACCGCCTGGAATAAGACCGCGCACCCAGGATGCGTATGTGGCTGTGATTGTTCTGGGAAGTTGCTCTCACGGCGCAGTCCGATCCGGTAGGCCGTGTTCCGTGACGCGAGTGCAACGTTCGATGCGGAGTGGCAGTTCATCGAGCCGTACCTGCCTGTCGGCGAGTAGGGCCCGTGCCCCGAACGGCTGCGCCAGCGGTTCGAGGGCGCGATCCGGCACTTCGGGAGCGGCAGCCGGTGGCGCGAAACGTCCCGGGAGTTCGGTGCCTGGTCGACCGTCCACTACCGGCTCCGGCAATGGAGGACGCTGGCGCCTTCGAGGCCCTGCTGGAGGGCGCGATCGCGGAGGCAGCCAAGCGGGGCCAGGTGGACTCGTCTCTGGTCAGCGTGGGCTCCACCACGGTCCAGCCCATTACGACGCCGCTGGGATGTACCTGGGCCCCGACGCCCTGGCGGCCGTGGAGAAAGCCGCCGAGGAGGCGGAGAAGGCATGACACACACGAAGTCGTTGTACGAGCGGTCCTGCGCTCCGCCAGAGCTGGTCCAGGGCGAAGCCCAGAAGGGGGAGCGCCGCGGGTTCCGTGCCGTGGAGCGGTGGAATCCATCCACGTCGGCGACAGCGTGCGCATCCTCCCGGCCGAGTGGCATTGACGCGGCACCGCTCCCCCCGATCTTCATTACCCTCCTGGCTGTCCAGGAGGTTGCCAGGAGGGTCACGAAACCGAACGTGACGCAACCCGTGACCAGCACCGAGTACCTCGCCGGTCCGCCGACCGTCTGATCATCAAGAAGGGCAACCCCCTATGTACGCCAAGCAGTACGAGATCACCCTGCCCGCCGACTACGACATGGAGATCATCCGCAAGCGGGTGGCCGCCGGCGGCCACGTCCTCGACGACCGCGCCGGACTGGGCCTGAAGGCATACGTCATCCGCGAGCGTGGTATCGACGGCTCGCCGGTCAATCAGTACGCGCCCTTCTACCTGTGGAATGACACCGACGCGATGGCCCACTTCCTCGTCGGCAGGGGTGGATTCCAGAACATCGTCCGCGACTTCGGGCGCCCTGTCGTGCTCCACTGGGCCGGCATCGCCTGCGAGGCCGGGCCCGCCCGCATGGCATTCCCCCGAGCAGCCTCCCGTCGCCTCACTCAGATCCCTGCCGATTCTGACCCCGACGCCACCGGCCTCGGCCTTGCCGCGCTGATCGACCGGGAGGTCGAGGAGCTTCGCGGGATCGCTCGCCGCGAAGACGTACACACCGTCGCCCTGGCCTTTGACCCCCAGGCATGGCAGCTGATGCGGTTCGTCTTGTGGATGGACGCTGTGGCACCGGAGGAAAGAGCCACCGAGTGCTACGAGGTACTGCACCTGTCCGCTCCCGGCGTGACCCGCCTCCTGGAAGGACGAGCCTGGTAGGGCCTGACGGGCCGAAACGCCCGAGTGGACGGCCCTCGACGCGGGAGGGACCGTACTCCTTCGGTCCCTCGTCCCTTCAGTCACTGCACAAAATACGCAGGTCACAGCGATGTGCTCGGGACCGAAGGGACAACTGCTCTCACCATCAGTCGCGTTAGGCCGGGGCCCTGCTCCGCCGGCCAGCGCGGTGCAGAAGCCTTGGATGTCATCGCCGAGCACCCCTTGGATGCTCTGGCCGTCCGCCGCTGCTGCTTCCGGCAGCCCCAGGGCAGAATCGAGGATCGGCCCCTCGGATGCGCCGGTCAGTCCGACGTGTGTGGTTCCGATGGAGAGGCGGTGGCAAAATCGTCTGGAACATATGACTTGCTGCGGCATCACGAGGTCGGACTGCGACGTTCCCGCCCGGTTGGCCACTGCCACCCCGGCCGGCTCAAGGCCCGGCGGAACGCCAACAGGACGCGCCCGACGGGATCACCTGCGACCGGGGTCGGGTGTCGAGCGACCCAGCGTCTTCAAGCCGTTCACGCGCAAGGCCGCACCGCCCCGGCGCCCACACCCGCATGATGACTCTCGCGTCGTCCAACCCGCCCCACCGAGAGGACACCTCCGTGCGCCGCATCACCCTGCTTCTCGCAGCCGTCAGCTTCACCGCCGCAGCCTCACTCAGCCTCGCGGGCACAGCCTCCGCGACGCCCAGCCCGGTCACCCCGGTTCGCTGCCTCCTCGGTGGCGGCAACATCCTCATCACCGCCGGAGTCGTGCCCATCTGCAAGGGCGGCACGTACGACGGCGCTCCCCTGATCCTCGTCTGAGCCACCTCTGCCCCCAAGTCCCTTCTGCGCGCCGACGCGCCCCTCTCCCCTGCCACTTACGGCTCATGCCTTCTACGGGACGAGAAGCGCTCGGGCAGTCCCTCGGAGCCTGGGAGGTTTGTGGGCTGGCCGCAACCCAAACGGCAGAGCGGGACGCCTTGCCCGACAGTTGGAGACCTTCTGGTGGTACCGAAGTCGAGTACATCCACACCAGCCTGGGGCCCGCTGGTGGGCGTCACCGCACCCCACCTCGTCGCCCTCGTCCCGGCAGGCGCCCGCTCAGAGAGTGGTCACCTCGTGGAACGGCCGGAAGGCAAGGCAGCATTAACTCCATCGTCCCCCGCGGCGCCGGACCCGAACGGAGCGTGCGGAAGCATTGGGGCGAGCCCTGCCTCACAGACGCTCACACCCTCACAGCTCAGGCCATCCACCTGGTGACTCGTCCTGTAGAGCACATAGACCTGCCAAGGCGGGGCTGTGCGTGACACCGGTGCCGGTTGTCCTGTGACACAGAACCCGGGCCGTGGGTCAGTGGTCTCGGCTTCGAGCCCTTCGAAGTGACGCAAAGCCGAACCGCCGGCCCCGGCCTGCCCGCAGGCGCACGTCTGCAAGCACTGGTTGACTCCTTTGACCGCTCCTACACGATCCTCGACTGAACGCCCGCAGCACCATCAGTCAGCAGTCCAGCTTCAATGGCGGGCATCACGACCTCGTAGGTGTGCCCTTCGTCCGACGCTGTGAGGGTGGAGGTGAGAACCTCCACGGTCGCTCGGACGCCAACGGTTTCAAGGCGCCGGGTTCCCGCGCGGTTGCGGTCGGCCAGACGCCAAAGCGTGATACCCGCAGGAACGCATACAGCGGTGGTGAGCGCGCCGACCAGCAGAACGATCCAATGACGATCGGGAAGCAGCACCGCGGCAGCGAGTACGGTCGGCCCGCAGGGGACCACCAGGGCTGCTACAGCCTTCATGAACACCGCACCGACACCGGTGAGGGTCGAGACCTGGGCAGGTTGGGCCCGGCTGCTGGTGACCATCCCCGTAAGTTAGTCGACCGGTCCGGGTGATGGCCACAGCGCAGAAGTCCGCGACCACAGACGGTCCAGGTGCAATGTCAGCGGACACCGGTCTTCGCGGACGAAGTCGTCTCGCATACGGTCGCCTTCATGAGCAGCGACGGCGTAGTGGTGGATGAGGCGGTCCGTGCGGCGTGGGACGCCTACCGGGTCCTGGAGAAGCGGACGCCCGCAGAGGAGCGTGAGGAGGCGCAGCAGCGGCTGAGGGCGACGGTGGACTCCGTCGGGCGTGAGGAGGTCTCCCGGGGCACGGTATTCCTGGTGGGGGTGCTGACCGGGTACTTGATCGCCGAGCCGCCCGGCGGCGGGGAGCGGCTCGATCCGCTCAATGACCTCATCCCTGCTGTGATCCGTCGGCTGCCCTCCTTCGAGATGGCCGATCCGGAGCAGGTGCCGATGGTGACCGGAGTCCTCATGGCCGCCGCCATGGGCATGGACACCGTGGTCTGGCGCGACCGGTTCGGGACGATCGAGCCGGAGGAGGCCATGGTCCACGGCTTCGTACTCTGGCTGCTCGCGGACCTCTTCGACTCCCTGGCCGAGAGGCCGGGAACCATCGACCAGCTGATGCGCGGAACCTTCGGGACCATGGGCACCTCGGACGGCTGACGCAGCACGGACGGCTGTCGACGTGTGGCGTCGCCACTGCCGCGGGTGTCGACCTCCGATGAGCTGTAGCCGAGTGGCGCCCGGACGCGGGCGGCGTGGGCGGCTCGGACCAAGGCGGCAAGCACCGCGACGGAGCGCCGGACGTCGTCCATCACCGCGCGCAGCCCGGCCGTCATCTCCCGGGCGTGCTCTGCGGTGAGCGGCGGCCGTGCGGGGTCGGCGACGTCGTTCCGGTCCTGGTCGCCCGTGCCCATGACTCCATCGTCCCCTGACCTCGGGGTCGGCGGGCACCACCAGGGCGTACGGAAGCGGGGCCGCGACCGCGCACAACCGGAGCCGGGCCGGGTGCGGAGGCGTAAGACCCGCGCCGTTCGCACGTACCGCAGCCATGTCACGGCAAGCCGCGATCCAGCGGCACGCACGAGTCCACCGTCTGACGAGATCGCGCGGAAGTACGACCACAGGAGGAGCCCGGCCACCCCCACGGTCGCACGGCCTCCCACATGGGCGTGGATCGAACTGCGACTCCGGCTGTACACGATGGCGACCCGAGGGTGATGTGCCGGCGCGTGCCCTGCGCCGAACATGGCCGGGTGACCGAGAACATCATGGGACTGCACATGTCCCTTCCGGAAGTCCTTGTCCTGCTGGGTGCCGTCGTGCTCGTGGTGGCGCGCTGGCTTCCCCCTGCCCTCCGCCCACGCATCACGATCGCGGCGGGAACCGTGTCCGTGCTGTCCGCGCTCGTGCTGAGCGTGGTGGGCATCCGCTGGCAACTGCTGCCGGTACTGGCAGGCACTGTCCTCGCGTTGCCGTTCGCCCTCTCTCCCCTGCTGCGACGCCATACCGGCCGGCCGACGTGGCGGGCCCGGTGGTGGCTGGCCCTGCCCGCGTCGGTGGCCTGTGTCGGCCTGATCGTCACAGGCCCGGTGGCCGCCTGGGCCTTTCCCGTACCCGTGTTCCCCGAACCGTCAGGCCGTTTCGCAGTCGGCACCCGCGTGGTGCAGTGGACCGACCCACGCCGCCCCGAGACCTTCACCGCCGATCCGCACGACCGGCGCACGGTCGTGGTCCAGCTCTGGTACCCCGCGCAGAAGAGCCCCACAGGCACGCGGCGGGCCCAGTACCTCGGACGTACGGAGCACGAGGCGCGCACCGTCTCCGTCGCTCTCGCCCGCGCGGTCGGTCTGCCCGGCTTCCTGGTCGACGGCATCCCGCGTGCCCACACCCGTTCGGTCTTCGACGCCCCGGTGGCCGACGGGGGCGGACGCTTCCCGGTCGTGCTGTTCTCTCCTGGATCGGGCGGAGTGCGCACCCAGAACACCGCCTGGGCGGAGGAACTGGCCAGCCACGGCTATCTGGTCGCCGCCCTCGACCACCCGTACGACTCCGCCACCGTCATCCTCACCGACGGCCGAGCGATTCGCACCAGGACCACCTCCACCGGCGACCGGGACAAGGACAACAAGCTGGCGGCCGGTTGGACGACTGTTCGGGGCGCCGACCTCAGCTTCGTCCTCACTCAGCTGGACCGTGTGGGCAGAGGTGAGATCGCCGGCCCGCTGACCGGACGCCTGGACACCGGCCGGGTCGCGGTCACCGGCCACTCCATGGGTGGTGCCGCCGCTCTGCAGGCAGCCCGGCAGGACCATCGCTTCGACGTCGTCATCGATCTGGACGGTTACCCCCACGGTCCTGCCTCCCCCTCCCTCCACCAGCCGACGCTCGCGCTCACCCAGGCCATCACCCCCGCGACCGACCCGCACTACATACCCCGCCTCACCAAGGCCCTCAAGCGCAACACCGCGACGAGCTACCGGCTCACCCTCCCCGGCGCCGCACACCTCACCTTCATGGACGGCCCCCTGTACCTGCCACCCGTGCCCTCGATAGTCGGCTCCTTGGGCCGCACCGAGAGCCCTCGCGTTGTCGCCGCAACCACTCTCGCCTTCCTGGACAGCACCCTGCGGGACGAACCCGGTGACCTGGCCGGCGTCCTGTCGGCCCACGGCGACCTCAGCGTCTACCGCCCGAGGAACAACCGCTGATCGGCCGGACGGCGGCAGCCGACGGCGCGGCCGTCCCCCTTCCCAGCCGGAGTGCAGTCCGCGGTGCCGTCCCCACCGAAGACCAGCGCGCCAGGTGTTCTGGCCAGGGTGCAGGGGCGGCCGGCGGCCAGGTGGACCGTGACGGCGTCGCCATCGCAGGTGGCGGGCTCGGGAGGCGGGGTGGGCCGAGCGCGGTGACGACGACATCACGCAGCACGTCGGCGGCGGGGCCGCCGGTGGGGGCCGGGGTGCCGGCCGGGTCCCGGAACTACTCGCCGTCGGCGCCGGACTGGGAGTCGAGCACCCAGGTGTTCCCGCCCGCGGTGAAGACTATGTCGCCGTGGCGGCCGGAGTCGGTGACGTCGCTGGTGTCCGGGTGGGCCTGAAGGATGTCGGCCGGGCGCGTGGCCTCTTCGGCCACGGCTGTCAGTGGGCTCTTGTCGCGGTCAATGGCCGGTGTGCCGAAGCACGATAGTCCTCACTGGCAGAGCCGGCTGACGTGGCCAATGCGGCCGGTCGAGGCAGTCTGCTTGTCACCCTGGATGCACGGGGCTTGTCACATCCGCGCGTGCAACAGCCTTTCTGCCACTGGTGGCAGAGATCGGGTCCCCCTACTTGCGGCGGACACACACAAGGTCACGGTGGGTATCCGCACTGGCTTCGAGATGGCTGGTGCGCCGATGGCAGGCTGTCCGGACCTCCGGTAGGTTGCGGCTCGCGAACCCGGTTCCCCGCGGAGGAGGTGCGATGTGAGCACGTTGGAGGCAGGTGAGGTCCCGCATCGCTTGGTGTTGTCGTACGCCACGGGTTTCGGTGAGGAGGGGATAGCCTGGATCGCCGGACTGCCAGCTCTCGCGGCGGGCATGCTGGAACGCTGGGATCTGAAACGGGACGGCGCCGCAAGGGCCGGAGAAGCCTCACTGGTACTGCCGGTGCTGCGCTCGGACGGTACCCCCGCGGTCTTGAGACTCCAGATGCCCCGGCAGGAGACCACCGCCGCACTGATTGGCCTCCGCGCCTGGAACGGCAAGGGGATGGTGCGACTGCTCGATCACGACCCGATGGGCAGCAGCATGCTCACGGAGCGGCTGAACGGAGCCCGCACGCTGGCCTCGATCAACGATGACGACGTGGCGATGAGCATCCTCGCCGAACTGCATGCGCGGCTGGTCGCATTCCCCGCACCGCGGGGACTGCGCAGTCTAGGCGACATCGCCTCCGAGATGCTGGATCAGGTCCCCCAGGCGATCAGGAGGCTGGCCGACCCGGCCGACCGTCAGCTCCTGCACAGCTGGGCATCGGCGGTGGCCGAACTAGCCGGTGAGCCCGGGGACCGGATGCTGCACTGGGATCTGCACTACGACAACGTTCTCGCAGCGCAGCGCGAGCCGTGGATCGCCATCGATCCCGAGCCACTCGCCGGCGATCCGGGATTCGATCTGTGGCCCGCCCTGGACAGCAGGTGGGACGACGTCGTGGCGAAGGGTGACACCCCGCGTATCGTGCGGCGCCGCTTCGACCTGCTCATCGATGTCCTCGGCCTGGACCGCGCACGCGCGACCGGCTGGACCCTGGGACGGCTGCTGCAGAACTCACTCTGGGACGTCGACGACGGTAAGACCAGGCTCACTCCGTCCTCCGTCGCGATCGCGGACTCGCTGCTCACCCGGTGACCTTCCGCCAACGGCGGGCCGGTGACAACAAACCTGCCTATTGGCAACCATCCACCCCGCTCACCGGCGTGCAGGGCCGGTGGTCCTACTTCTGTGGCGATCGGTCCGACTTCGCCGTCACGGGACAGCGGTGAGGAACGCGGCGAGCGCGCTGGCGGCTTCGGGCTCGGTGGTGGTGAGCCGGGCCGCGAACGCCGGCTCGTCGACGGCGGCGCCGGGGACCAGGCGGGCGAGTCGGGCGAACAGCGCGGCGTGCGCGAGGACGCCCTCTGCTCGTCGCTACTCCCCTCGACGAACCACAGGACTTCGACCAGAGCCCAGGCCGGGGCGTGGGTCAGAGACGAGTAAACAGGCACCAACGCGGACTCCCAGCAGGTCGCGGCCGCAAAGGCCGGCCATGCCGCCGCACACCACTGACATCACACTCGGCCAGCCCCCCACGGAATCGTGAGCCAGAACCCCACTTCGGGAGGCACCTGCTTTCAGCTCCGTCCGATGTTCATGGCCCGGAAGCACCCCGAGTGGGGCAGTCGCGATGGACCGGCCGGGCTCATGGCTTCGAGTCGTCGGAGCAGGCCCGTCGGCCGGCGGCCCCGGTCCGCCGACGGAGGGTCATGACATCCGGCCGACAACTCCGTTGTACGGGGTAGACGTTATGGGAGATCATGTGCATTCGTGACCTCACGAGCAGATGAACCCGTCCCCGACACGGCCCCACCCGCCCCCGCCGTGGCCATTACCCCCTCCGCTGCGGTGCACCGGGACGGCAACGTCCTGCGGTGGCTGATCGCCTACACCTTCTCCGTGGTCGGTGACGCCGCCTACTTCGTGGCGCTCGGCTGGGCCGCGCAGAAGGTAGCGGGACCGGCCCAAGTCGGCCTGGTGATGGCAGTCGGCGCCATACCCCGGGCGATCCTCATGCTCGGCGGCGGAGTGATCGCCGACCGGTTCGGCCCGCGCAGGGTGGTCATCTCCTCCGACGCGGTCCGCGCTGTGGTGATCCTCACGGCCGCCACAGTGCTCGCGTTCAGTACCCCCGGCCTCTGGTTGCTCGTCGCGCTCGCCCTCGTCTTCGGCGTCGTGGACGCTCTGTTCATGCCGGCGGTCGGAGCCATGCCGCCCCGGCTCACCGGCCGCGACCAGCTGATGCGGCTGCAGAGCCTGCGCAATCTGGTGCAGCGGTCCGGCCACATCGCCGGTCCGCCACTCGCCGGGTTCTCGATGGGGCTCGCGGGCCCAGCAGCCGCGTTCGCCGTGACCGGCGTCCTCTTCACCCTCTCGCTGTTCCTCCTGATCGCGGTCCGGCTCGCCCCGCTGCCGCCCGAGGAACAGCCCGCCGCGGACTCCACCGCCCGCCGCGACCTGGTCGACGGCATCGTCTACCTACGCCACGAGCCCGTCGTCGGCCCGCTCGTCCTCTCCGGACTGCTCTCCATGATCGGCTGCATCCCGCCTATAGCAATCGGCGTCATCATGCTCGCCGAGGAACGCGGCTGGGGCCCATCCGGGGGTGCCTGGGTGAACGCCGCCCTCAGCACCGGCGTCTGCACGACGTCCCTCCTGCTCGTCGTGCGCGGCCGCTTCCCCCGGGCCGGCCACTGGCACAACATCACCCTGCTCGTCGCCTCCGCCGGCATCGGCCTGATCGGCGTCATGCCGAACCTCGCCCTCGCGGTCGTCGTGGCGCTCGTCTCCGGCCTGGTCTCCGGCCTTTGCGGCGGTCTGGCCCTGGCCCTGATGCAGGCCAACACCGCCCTCGCCTTCCAGGGCCGAGTGGCCTCCGTCCAGGCGCTCAGCGCGGTCGGTATCACCCCGGTGATGTTCCCGCTCTTCGGCCTCCTGGTGCAAGGGTGGGGGGCCGGCCCCACCTTCCTCCTCTTCGGCTGCATCAGCATGCTCGGCGCCACGGTCTCCACCGCCTCCCCCGCCGTCCGCCATGCCGACCTGGACTTCACGAAGACCACAGGCTGACTCCGGCCCCCGGCCGGGACCCCTGACGCGCGACTGCTCGGCGACACTGTGGTCACGGGTGGGGGCGAGGGTGCCGCCCACTATGAGCACGGCGTCCGTGCGGAACCGCTTGCGTTGCTGGAGTGCGGGAGATGGCCGGGTCAAGTCGGAGAACCAGCACGCGGCGACCAGCAGCACGCCCCCGGCGACCGCACACATTGGCGTGGACCTCTCACCCGGCTGATCTCAAGGCAGCACGCTGAACGCGAGAGAGAAAGATCCGAAAGAGATGGCCCAAGAGCCGCCCCCGTCTCATGACCCCTGCTCGCGGAAGTGCTCGCGGAAGTGGTCAGGCAGTTCCGGCGTACGCGATGGTGAGGACAGTCATCGTCGACGTGTCGTGTCCGAGGAGAATCACCGCGGTGACGTGGCCCTGGGCAACGGTGCGGATGATGCCGTCGTCCTGCCCGTAAGGCTCCGAATGAGCGATCGGGTCACGCTGAGCGTCGACCAGGGCGAGCGCGAGGTCCCGACGAGCGAGCTCGGGCAACTGTTTGTACGCATCGAACACGTCGATAGGGAAGTTGAGCCGGTAGGTCACGCCGCTCCCCGGCCGCGGTCGTCCCGGTTGCCCTGACGCGGCTCGGCGTCCCTGAGCACGTCGGCGGTGACATCCCTGGTCTCCAGGTCGTCAGGGAGAACACCGCGAAGCTTCGTATGGGCGCGGGCGGCCTCGATGCGGGGGCGGGCCGACTCGAGCTGCTCCGCGGCCGCAGCCCACCCGTCGAGGACGGCGGGCAGGCCCTCGATCGGGGTGAGGTTCACGTCCTGGAGCAGCTGCTGCCGGGACGCCGAATGCGGCAACGCAACATGTAGCCGGTCCACGGTCCAGTCCTCGTGCGCCATCTACCCCTCCTGCGGTCGTCCCCGGAGTGCCAGAGTAGCGCCAAGGGACGCTGCTCCGGCCGCAATCCCGGACGCAGCACCACGATGGCGCCCCCTCCCCACTCGGTGCCACGATGTTCGGCACCCCCCGTCCCATGAAACGCACTGCGGCGCGGGAGTGCACGGCATCGTCCGCACGACGCGCCCCCTACACGCGGTGACGGCGCGCGGGTGCCCGGGAGGGAGAAAGCCCCCCTCCCCACGACGGACATCGCGGGCCCGCCGGCGGCAGGCGGACCTGTTCAAGAGGCGGGCACTGAGGGTGCGAGGAGGGCCGGGTGCGGCGCCTCCTCGCTCCCTGCGCTCTCCGCGTGGGACCGGGAGGCTCGGCAAAGGGCCCGGGTGATCGTGAAGCGCTGTGCGCCTCTGCGGTCCACGCGCCGAACCTCGTCAGTCGGCGAGTGCCGCCCGTGCCCGTTCGACGACGCGAAGCGCGGCGGTTCGCTCGGCGATCAGTGTGTCCTTGTCGCGCTCGATCGCCGCTTCCTGGTAGGCGGCTTCGACCGCGAACCACTGGCGGACGACGCCGGAGGACCGGTTGCACCGTACTTCCGCGGTGGCCTGTGCCCGTTCCGCGGCCTTGCCCGCAAGTACCTTGCCGGGTGTGTCCACGGGAGAGGTGCGGCCGGGATAGCCCCGCGCACTCATGCACGAGGACCATCTGGCCACCGCCGCGACGACGCGGGGGTCCTTGGCAGAAGCGTCCCACGTCGTGCGCTGCAGTTGCATGGCGTAGGGCGTGTCCCGCGCCCTGGAGTCGTCACCGAGTTGCCGTGCGGCCCAGCCCACACAGCCTTGTGGCCGCTCCTCGGAAGCGCCGTCGTAGACACGGCGCTGGGCCGTCGTCAGCTTCGGCGCAGAGGGGGGTGCGGCGTGTCCGGACGGAGGAAGCCCGTAACCGTACTGCTCGGCCTGTTCCAGGTCGGTCAAGCCGTAACGGCGTGCCAGGAAGTCCTTCAGCGGCGGCCGTACGTGGGTCAGCGCCTTCACTGGCACGCCCTGTTCACGCATGCAACGCTCCACCAACCCTTCGTACGCCCTGTTCAGGTCGTCACGCTGCTGGTAACTGAGCAGGAACGCCTGCACGGGAAGTCGCGCCCGCTCCGTACCGGTCTCCTCCCTGCCGGCGGCGGTCGTCGCGTATCCCACGGCGCCGCCGACAGACACGCATACGGCAACAGCGCATGCCGTGATCACGGGCCTTCTGGTCACGGGCCGAACCGGACCGACGCGTCCTCGTTCTTCGTGTTCGGCAGACCGCTGAGGTAGTTGGTCGGAACGAAGTCACTCGATCCGAGGTAGTTGAACCGGTAGAACACGGTGGCGGCGTAGAAGCCGTTCGTATTCCGCGCCGATCCGGCGTTGTTCCAGACGCTCTGCCCGATCCCGTTGCAGTTCGTACCGCAGGCGTTGAACTTGGTGTTCGTCAGGTTGGGGATGTCGCCGCCGATCCTGACGAACGCTCCGCCTCCGCCCGAGTTGTAGTAGAGGCAGAACCACCCGTCGACGCAACTGTCCGCGCTCGCCGGGGCGGCCGCCGCTACGGAGCCCGCTGTGAGACTCATCGCGGCCAGTGCCGTCAGTAGCAGACCTCGTCTGCGCATGTTCACTCCTTGGTCGTGAGATGGGCCCTGGCCGTGCCGAACGAGAGGTCTCGCGCGCGGTTTGGTTCCTTCCGCACCCGAGCGCATGTCGTGCACTGCCTTTGCCCCCTGCGAGAAGTCTGCGTTCGGCCGCCCGCCGGCGTCATTGGCCGCCGGCGCAGTCTTTCTTGATTCTGCGCGCAGAAGGGGTGGGGCCGTCGGGGGCGGGAGCGTGGGCAGCGGGAACGGGCAGCGTCGCTCGCCGGTGCTCCCCGGGGGTGATTCCGTAGGCGCTGCGGAAGGACCGGCTGAAGGTGACGGAGTCGGCGAAGCCCCACCGCGCGCCGATGGCGTGGACGGGCAGCGCACACAGCGCGGGATCGCTCAGGGCCAGGTGGCAACGCGCCAGTCGGCGGCGCCGGATAGTCGCCGCGACAGTCTCCTGCTGCTGCCGGAAAAGATAGTGAAGCGTCCGTATCGAGATGCCGTGATGGGCCGCGACGGCCGCGGGAGACAGACCGGGCTGAGCCAAGTTGTCCTCTATGAACGCGTTGATCCGGGCCAGCAGCATACGACTGCGGGCCTCGGGTGGCAGCCGGTCGTGGGCGCCGAGGTGGTGCGCGAGGAAGGCGGCGGTGAGTTCCCAGGCCGCCGTGCCCATGCGTTCCAGCTCCGTCCGCTCCAGCGACGGCGCCTGTTCGACGACGCTCCGCAGGAAGGCGGCCAGCACCCCGCCGGCACCGGTGCCCCCCGCCATGGCACGTGCCAGGATCGCGTTCACTCTGCCGCTCGGCAGCGGAAACCCTGAGCGCGGTAGGTGGAGCACGATGCCCCGCAGAAGCGCGTCGCCCGTTCCGCCCAGTCCCTGCCCCTCGTACGGCAGTGACGTGCTCCACAGGGCGAAGTCACCGGTCGACAGTCGGCTCTCCTGCCAGGACTGCGAGATCCACATCTCGCTGTCCAGGATGAGTGCCAGTTCATAGTCCTCGGGATCGGACTGCCGTATCAGAGCCGGCGTGCGCAGCGACCTGATGGGAGGAAAGGACATGGTGGTCAACTGGACCGCTCCCAGATCCAGGGCACCCGCGTCGGCCAGGAAGTCGGAGGTGTGCCGACTCTGGATCCGTACCGGTGCGACATCACGGTTTATCAGCTCGCACCACCAGTCGAAGCGTTGCTCAGGCGGGACGCTCGTGCTGTGCAGAACGGTGTACGCCACAGGACCCTCCGCTGATCGCTCCTCCGTTCGATAAGCCTGCCCTGCGGTAAATGGGCAGCACACCCGCATTCTCGCCAATCCGTCCGACACGCCCCGGAAGGTGGTGCCATCCGTCCGCGTCCCGCCGGCGTGGGCGCGGCGGCGGGCCCCCGCGCACCTCGGTACGGAGCAGCCGGGTGGTGACCTCACACCGCTGACCTCGGAGACCCTGCGAGGACTGTCCATCCGCATGGTGAAGCTACGTACGTCCCCGTGGTCGTGCGTCGCTGTGGTCGGGGTGATGTCCACGTTGTTCCCCCGTGGGCATCGCATCGTCGCCCCACGTGAGCTTGTTCCGCTTTGACGGACACCATTGGTGTGGTGGTCAGGCTGCGAGTGCGGTCTCATACTCGGCGGGGCTGACGTAGCCGAGGCTGCTGTGCAGTCGGTGCAAGTTGTACCAGCCTTCGATGAAATCGAAGATCGCGGTGCGGGCGGCGGC